>CAYNFN010000148.1:0-10943 GCA_964396485.1 uncultured Alcaligenaceae bacterium | reverse complement strand
TCCTTCCTGTTGATTGGTCTGCGCCGGGTGCGAAGTCCAATCGGCCCGGCTCGGCGCAGCCTCATCATCATAGCGGCGAAGGAGACTCGCATCCATTGCATCGTGTCCGGTGCGAAGCCGGCAGTTCCGGCTGGAGCGTATCGAAGACCCAAAGACCGGCGGTTGCGCGGGCCCGAGGCAGCCCCGATGTGGCGCTAATTCCTTTTTTTTGCGTTTCGGACCATCTTGCCCGAAATGGAGCGCTTACTTCTTCGTCGCGACGGCTTCAAGATAATCTGCCGACACCACCAGCGTTTCGTCACCCGACCGGTTGAAGCGGTTGAGCGTGTCGTCGAGTTCTTTCAGGAATTCACCCCGCCGTTTCTCGTCCAGAACCTCCAGGGTGCGCATGATCGGACCGAAGTAGGTGCGGAAGACCTCAATCCAGTGTCCACTATTGCGGTACCGGAACAACGCACTTCGTTTGGCAATGCGGATCGAGGAAGTCGCGGTACGGAAAAGTTCCCGGAGGCGTTTCTCGGTTCCCCATTCCGGGGGCGGCCGCAGGCCCTCCGGGGGCGGAACATACTTCCCTACCAGGCGGAATGTCTGGCCCCAGAATCCGGCGGGCGTCCAGTTGGCCATGCCGATCCTGCCGCCCCTGCGGCACACGCGAAGCAACTCCTGCGCCGCCTTCTCCTGGTTCGGTGCGAACATGGAGCCGTACACGGAAAGCACCGCGTCGAAAGACCCGTCCGGATACGGAATCTCCTCGCAGTCTCCGACCTCAAACCGGGCCGGCAGACGCTCCACCGCGGCACGCTCCCGCGCCCTCTCGATCAGCGCCGGAACGTAATCGATCCCGGTCGCCTCGCAGCCCCGCCGCGCGGCGGACAAGGCCGCATTGCCGCTGCCGGTTGCGACATCCAGAACCTTTTGCCCGGCGCGCAAGCCCACCACTTCGCACAGCAGCTCGCAGGGAAACACCGTGTTCCAGGCGATCATCGCGAAGTCGCCGGTTGCCCAGGTTTTCAGTTGCTGCGCTTTGACTGCATTGAGATCTGCCATGGGTGCTCCTCACGTTCCGGTTTTTTATAACCGACTCGAACCCTACTCGCTTTCGGCCAACAGCGTATCAAGCGATGTCGGAGATCGGCATCGGCTATTCCGGAAACGTGATCACCCGATGCTTCACCCAGACAGCCCGTGTCCCGACCACTTCTGATCACGGATGCCGCCAACCAACCTTCAAGTTACGAGCGCGGAATTTCTCCCGCGCGTGGAAAAGACGCGGGCGCAGCAGGTGAATGGATGCAGGAGGCGCGGGAGCGGGACCCGCTCCGCCTCAGCGGGCAACGACGTGCACTGCAGGGCGGAGCGACTGGTGCCGGTCGCTGAGGTAGGACACCAGATGGGCGCTCAATTCGCGGCTATCGTCGCCGACGCCGTCGATAAGACTCGACTTTCGGCGCCGCAGGAACGGCATTCCCAGCAAGTACAGTCCGGGGGCCTCGACCACACCCCCGTCGTGGCGGACATAGCCCTTGCGATCGAGGACCGGCACGTCGAGCCAGGAGTAGTCCGGGCGAAATCCGGTTGCCCAGATGATCGTCTTGATCTGGCCACTGGTGAGATCGAGAAGGAGCGGCGGTGACTCTTCGACCTCGGTGGGTTCGAAGCGCTGCGGCGGACCGACCCCGTCGTCGACTCCGTTTTCGGCGGCCCATTCGTCGATCGTGTCGAGCAGCCTGTTCATCTTGAGGTCCGCCAGCGCGCACACGTTTCGAAGCGACCCCGAGAACTGCGCTTTGCCGTCGTTGATACCGGCAAGACGACCGACGAGCTTCACGCCCATCCCGGTGAGCGAGTTGAGATCGATCGTGCGGCGGTCGGTGTAGCCCGCGAGTTGCAGCGACGGCACGTTGCGTGCTCTGACGATATCGTCGACCTCGTCGTAGCGTTGGTCGAGCACCCCGGTGGCGTCCATCCACCACTTGATGTCCTTTCCCCGGTAAACGCGGGGCACCCGCACGTGTTCGCCCACCGCCAGCGTCACGGGGCGTCCGCAGCGGTGGATCTCATCCGCGATCTGAACGCCGGAAGCGGAGGCGCCGACGACGAGCACGCCACCTTCCTCGAGCTGAGCCGGATTGCGGTACTGCATGGGCGTGAGCGTGGTGATCGCCGACGGCACCGCCCCGGCAACTGCGGGCATCTGCGGGATATTGCACGCCCCGGTGGCAAGCACGAGCTTCTCGCATTGCCAGCTGCCCCGGTCGGTCACGACCTCGTAACCATCGCCCCTGGGTCGCACCGAGGTTACCCTGGTGTGGTTCCGGATCGGGGCCGAAATCACCTTGGCATACCGCTCGAGGAAGTCGATGGTCTCGGGCATCGCACGGAAGCCGTCAGGATCGTTTCCCTGGTAACCGTAGCCGGGCAGCCGGCTCTGCCAGTTGGGCGTGAGCAGCGTGAGCGAATCCCACCTTTCGGTCCTCCACGAGTTGGCCACCTCGCCGCGCTCGAGGACCACATGGTCGACCGCGCGCTTGGCGAGCCACCAGCTCATGGCCAGTCCGGCCTGGCCGGCTCCGATTACGACTGTGGTAGTGCGCACGCGGTCCGGGCCCTCGAATCGCGAAGCGGCGTCACTTGACCTCGACGGTGACGTTGGTCGGGTTGGTGATGATGTCGTAGACGGCCGAGCGCTTCTGCGACTGGGCGACGAGTGCCTTGATGTCGTCGGGCGACGCGTCGGCGTCGATCTTGTAGGTCACCTTGATACCGTCGAAGCCGTTGCGCACGTCGCTGTCGGCGCCGAGGATCCCTCGAATGTCCATGCCGGCTTCGAGTGTCGCCGATACGGAACGCAACTGGATCTCGCGCAGCTGCGCGACAGCCGCGACGCCCGCCGTGAGGCAGCTGGCCAGGCCGGCCAGCACCATCTCGACCGGCGTGGCGCCCCGGTCTTCAGAGGCGAAAACTTCCGGATGGTCGGCATCGAAGGTGAACTTGCTTTTGTGCTTCTGCTCCGCGCCAAGCCCGTAGAAGCCTTCGATGGTGGAGCGGCTCAGGGTTCCGTCCACCCACTCGCAGGACGCGCGCCACTTGAACTTGGCGGCCTCCGGTGACTTGGTCAGCGCTTCGCGTGCGCCGAGCAGTGCTTCGACGTTCACCCCGTTCTTGACGGGTTTCTTGTTCGTGGTCGTGGACATGGATGTCTCCTCCTTATGTTGATATTGGAGCTGGCAAGAATAGCAGCGCGACCCCTGCGAATATTATGCCCGCAATATGATTTATTCAGCATTACATATGCGACCAGGTTATTTGCAGTCCGCCCGAAAACGCTCTTCAACGACGAATATCGAGCCCGGGATTTACTTATTGAGTCTTACATAACAGCGTGACAGCACTTATGCGACTGCTGCCCTCACCAGCCGCTGCGCGGCGCCATCTGCTCCGCTTCACACCCCTTACGGGTGCATATGAGTGTTCCCTTGTCCCGGAGGGCGAGGCTTTCAGCTGTCCCTCTCCCTCCGGGAGAGGGGTCGGGGTGAGGGAAGTGTCATAGAGTTACGTTATTCTCAATAGTCTTGCGGTACGAGCACAAACCGAGGATCTCACCCTCGCGTTCTCAGCTACTCGGGCGTCATGGATGCCGCCCTCCCGAGGCTCACGCGATATTTCCTTTGCATCAGGAAGCGTAGAATTTCGCGCGGGATTCCCATGAACAGCACGCTGCCGGCAGCGATCGCGCACGACCACCGGATTGCGGAGGCGAAGGCCCTGCGCCGGTTGCGCAGCCTCTATCCCCGGGAGGCGTCCGGATCGCGAGTTTCCGAGCGAGCGCGGGCACTCGCCGCGCGCGCGCGCGCCGCGTCTCCGGGAGCGCTCAGCGCCGAGTCGTTTCTGCGCCATTACGGTCTTTCGAGCCGCGAAGGCGTCGCGCTGATGTGCGTGGCCGAGGCGCTTCTGCGCATTCCCGATCCCGACACCGCCGATGCCTTGCTGCGGGAGAAACTCGCCGGCGGACAATGGGGCAATGGCGACGAAGAGTCCTGGTTCGCCAGCGCGGCCGATTGGGGGCTGATGCTTACCGGGACGCTCGCGCGCTGGCACGACGCGGAGGACGACGGCCCGGGGGCGCAATTGAAACGGCTCGCGGCGCGGCTGGGCGAGCCGCTGGTGCGCGCCGCGGTGCGCCAGGCGATGCGCATCCTCGCGGAGCAGTTCGTTCTCGCCGAAACCATCGAGGAGGCAGTGACGCGCGGCGCGGCGCGCCCGCTGTACCGCTTTTCCTTCGACATGCTGGGCGAAGGCGCCCGCACCGCCGAAGACGCGGCGCGGTATTTCAATTCGTACTTTCATGCAATAAATACCATAAACACGCCGGACACCCTCTCTGTCAAGCTTTCGGCGCTGCACCCGCGTTTCGAGGAAGCGAAGCGCGCCCGCGTCTTCTCGGAGCTATTGCCAAAACTGAGGGAACTCGCACGCATCGCCAGCGGGCGCGGCGTCGGCCTCACCATCGACGCCGAGGAGTCCGAGCGCCTCGAGCTCACGCTCGATCTTCATGCAGCACTTGCAAAAGAATTCACCCCTGGCCTGGCCGTTCAGGCATATCAGAAACGCGCGCTCGCCGTCTGCGAGTGGCTGATCGCGCTCGGCCGCTCGGAAAAGCGCCGCCTTCCCGTTCGCCTCGTGAAGGGCGCCTACTGGGACGGCGAGATCAAGCGCGCGCAACAGCTCGGCATGACGGATTACCCGATCTTCACGCGCAAGCCCGCGACCGACGTTTCCTACGTCGCCTGCGCTGCCAGGCTGCTTTCGGCGCCCGAGGCGATCTACCCCGCCTTCGCCACGCACAACTGCCGGACGGTCGCGACGATCCTCGAACTGGCCGGGCACCGCGAGTTCGAGTTTCAGAAGCTGCTGGGAATGGGCGACGCGCTCTACGACACGCTACTCGCCGGGAACCGTGACGAGAATCGGGTTAACTGCCGCATCTACGCGCCGGTGGGCAGCTACAACGAACTCCTGCCCTACCTGGTGCGGCGCCTCCTCGAAAACGGCGCCAACACCTCGTTCGTGCACCAGATCGCCGACCCCGACGTGCCGCTCGAAGTGCTCATCGCCGATCCGCTCGCCGCGCTGCCCGAGCCCTGCACACCCGATCCTCGCATCCCTCTGCCGCGCAATCTTTATCCCGATCGCCTCAACTCGCTGGGTCTGGATCTTTCCCGGCAATCCGTTCTCCAGGGCCTTCACGCCAAAATCCTGTCCCACCGCAAGCACGGCGTTCCCGCCATCGCACTCACGTCTCCCGACGCCCTCGACTCCGCCATCGCCCGCGCAGCCGAGGCCTTCGACACCTGGTCGCGCGTCCCCGCCGTCGAGCGTGCTGCGGCCCTGGAACGCTCCGCCGACGCACTCGAAGAACGCATGGTCGATCTGGTCTCGCTGATCGTCCGCGAAGGCAAGCGCACCTGCGCCGACGCGGTCTCCGAAGTGCGCGAGGCGGCCGATTTCTGCCGCTATTACGCCTTGCAAGCTCGCAGCAAATTCAATCCTTCTCGTCTTCCCGGCCCGGCCGGCGAGCGCAATGAGCTCGCCCTGCACGGCCGCGGCGTCTTCGCCTGCATCAGCCCCTGGAATTTCCCGCTCGCCATCTTCACCGGCCAGGTCGCCGCGGCCCTCGCCGCCGGCAACACGGTGATCGCGAAGCCCGCGGAACAGACGCCTCGAATTGCGCTTCACGCGATCTCGCTCCTGCACGCTGCAGGCATCCCGACGAACGCGGCAATCTGCGCCATCGGTGACGGCGAGACGGTCGGCGCGCCGCTCGTCGCCGATGCCCGCATCGCCGGCGTCGCCTTTACCGGCTCGGTCGAGACCGCGAAGCGCATCAACGCCGCTCTCGCCGCCAGAGAGGGGCCGATCATTCCGCTCATCGCCGAAACCGGCGGCGTCAACGCCATGCTGGTCGACTCCTCGGCGCTGCCCGAGCAGGTTGTCGACGACGTGATCGTGTCCGCCTTCCAGAGCGCGGGCCAGCGCTGCTCGGCGCAGAGAATCTTGTTCGTCGACGAAGGCTGCGCGCCGCGCGTGTTGCGGCTGATTGCCGGCGCGCTCGCCGAGCTGAAAGTCGGCGACCCCGCCGAGCCCGACACCGACATCGGGCCGATCATCGACGCCCCGGCCCACGCCATCCTCGCGCGCCACATCGAAAGACTGCGCAGCTCCGCGAAGCTGATCGGCGAGGCGCCGCTTCCCGCGAAGCTCCCGGAAGGCCACTTCATCGCCCCGATCGCCTTCGAGGTCCCGTTCGACGCCCTTCCCCGAATCGAAATCTTCGGCCCGATTCTGCACGTCGCAACCTACAAACGAAGCGATCTCGACGCCGTCCTGGAGTGGCTCCGCGGCACCGGGTACGGCCTCACCCTCGGCATCCACAGCCGCATTGAGAGTTTCGTCGACCACGTCGTCCGCTCCGCGCGCGTCGGCAATATCTACGTCAACCGCAGCATGATCGGCGCGGCGGTCGGCGTGCAGCCCTTCGGCGGCGAAGGCCTCTCCGGCACCGGCCCCAAGGCCGGCGGGCCGCATTACCTTCCGAGATTTGCTACGGAAAGAACCGTTACCGTCAACACCGCAGCGGTCGGCGGCGTGACCGAGTTACTAACCGATCGAAGCTGACGTTTTGATGAGCGGCGGGCCAACCCGACATCCCGCCTTGAGCCCTCTCGCGAACCGTGATACGGTTGAAACTCCTACCCGTCGATGGACGAACAGATTGTGCTCACGCGCAGGGCACCGAACGGAATGGAGAAACCTCTGATCGAATGGACGAGATATGACCGAATGCGACGACAACAGAAAGTGGGATTCGCTGCTGCCTGAAGTGAGCCGGCGCGATTTCATCTGGTCATCGGTGGCCGCGGGAGTCCTGATGCTGACGCCACGCTTCGTGCGTGCGCAGGCGGGGCGGCCATACAAGATCGGCGTACTCCTGCCCTCGACCGGAACCGGCGCGAACTACATGGCTCACTGCATCAAGGGGCTGCCGGTGGCAGTCGCCGAGCTGAACAAGCGCGGCGGCCTGCTCGGCAAGCATCCAGTGCAGATCGTCTACCGCGACGATGAGACCAAGCCCGACGTCGGTGCGCGCGAGACCCGGTCGGTGATACTGAATGACAAGGTCGACGCGATCTTCGGCACCTACTCGAGCGCGGTGGCGCTCGCGATGCAGGAGATCATCCACGAGCACAAAGTGCTGCACTTTGCGGCCACCTCCAACAGCTCCAAGATCACGCAGGACAACTACACGCCCTACACCTACCAGTTCTGCCCCGACAGCAACATGCAGTCGGGAGCGGTGGTGGTCGCGGTGTCGCGCATTGCCGAGACGAACAAGTGGAAGAGCTACGTCTCGCTGTGCCAGGACTACGAGTGGGGCCGCGACACGCATAAAGGGTTCACCACCGGGCTGACAAAAATCGCCCCCGGCGTGAAGGAAACCCGGCAACTGTGGTTCAAACTGGGCGAGACCGACTTCACCTCCTACATCACCGCGATCATGGCGGCGAAGCCCGATTTCATGTTCGGTGCGATCGCCGGCAAGGATGCCGAAACGTTCATGCAGCAGGCCAGCCAGATGGGCTTGTTCCAGCGCGTGCCGTTTCCCGGCGGCCTGATTGCGGTCAACGACCTGAAGGCGCAACGCAAGACGCTGCCGCGGGGCATCATCGGCCTGGCGCGCTGCCCGTTCTTCGCGCACCTCAAAGAGCCGATCATGCAGGCGTACATCAAGCGTGACCGCGCGGCGTTCGGCGCCGACGGCTATCCGGACGACTGGGCCTGCATGTACTACGACGCGCTCGGGGGGCTCGAGCAGGGCGCGAAGAAGGCCGGCTCGATCAGCACCGAGGCGATCATCAAGGCGCTCAAGGGTGCCACCATCGACACCTGCCGCGGCAAGCGCACGTTCCGCGACTGCAGCAACCAGCTTGATGTCCCTTCGTACGTCGGAGAGGTGTGGGATTCGCCCGACTATCCGTTCCCGATCTACAAGCCCGATACCATGATCCAGGTGGAAGGCCACGACGTCTGGACGTCGAGCTGCGAAGAGGTCGAGAAACTCAAGAAAAAGCGAGCCTGAGGCACGCCGCGTCAACCGGCGGGAGCGCTTGACGCGCTCCGGCTGCTGCTCTGAGTTCGGCGTCTGCACATGGAAATCGGCCCCTACGTACTACAGTTGTTCAGCGGACTCTCCCGCGCCATGGTGCTGTTTCTGCTCTCGGCGGGGTTGTCGCTGATCTTCGGCGTGATGAACATCCTGAACTTCGCGCACGCCACGCTGTGGCTGTTGAGCGGCTATGTCACGTTCTCGATCTTCACCCTCCTGAGCGAGCAGTTCGGCGCCAGCCCCTGGATGCTGCTGCCGGCGATTGTCGGCGCAGTGACGCTGATGATGCTGTTCGGCCTCGCTCTGGAGCGTTTCCTGATTCGCCGCACCTACCAGCGCGAGCTGCCCGAGCAGCTGCTGCTCACGTTCGCGCTGGTGCTGATTCTGGGCGACGTGATCAAGCTCGTCTGGGGCCTGGAGAACCGGCGCATCATCCTCGGCGTGGAGCCGATCGAGATTTTCGACACGCTGATCAATCCGTACCACTTCGTGATCGTCGGCACCGGGATCACTGTGGCGGCAGGCCTGTGGTATTTCCTGCACCGCACGCGTTTCGGCAAGATCGTTCGCGCCGCGGTGTTCAGCCGCGACATGGTGAGTGCGCTCGGGATCCCGATTCCGAAGATCTACGCCATGGTGTTCGCATTGGGGGTCGGCCTCGCGGCGCTCGCCGGCGGGGTGTTCCTGCCGTTGCTGCCGCTAGCGCTGGGCGTGGATCTCGACATCATCGTGCAGTGCTTCGCGGTGGTTGTGATCGGCGGCTTCGGAAGCATGCTGGGCACCTTCGTCGCCTCGATCATCGTCGGCGTGGTCTACTCGTTCTCGATCCTGTTCTGGCCCGACGGTGCGCTGGCGATGATCTTCCTGATCGTCATCGCGGTCCTGATCTGGCGCCCGTGGGGCCTGTTCGGCACCGAGCTGCGGTACTGATTTGCCATGCGTGCCGATAGCAACCGCCCCGGGTGGCCGGCCCGCCTGTATGCAAGACACGGGATCTCCGGACCCGTCGCACTC
The DNA here is from genome assembly GCA_964396485.1 of uncultured Alcaligenaceae bacterium. Classification (GTDB taxonomy): domain Bacteria; phylum Pseudomonadota; class Gammaproteobacteria; order Burkholderiales; family JACQAP01; genus JACQAP01. The sequence goes on along the minus strand of CAYNFN010000148.1, from coordinate 1,765 downwards.
CTGCTGATGGTCTCTTTGCTTTTCGTCCCGCTGCTTCCAGGGAAGTTCTGGACCTACGTCGGAACCGAGATCCTGATCCTTGGCCTGTTCGCAATGAGCTTTAACCTCCTCTACGGCTACATGGGCCAGATATCGTTCGGCCACGCGGCATTCTTCGGCGTCGGCGCCTATGCGACGGCGATGCTGTTCACGGCGCTGAAGACCACGGCCCCGCACATCGGCGTTCCGCAGTTCTTCCTCGCGCTGGCGGTCGGGCCGCCCGTGGCGGCGCTGGCGGCGTTGATCGTCGGGTTCCTCTGCGTACGCTTGACCGGCATCTACTTTGCAATGCTCACGCTGGCCTTTGGCGAACTGCTGTTCTATATCGTGTTTTCCTGGTACAGCTTCACCAAGGGTGACGACGGCATTCAGGGGCTGCTGCCGCCGCCGGTGTTCCAGGACCCCGTGAACTTCTACTACCTGACGCTCGCCATCGTGGCGGTCGCCACCGCGGTGATGTGGCGCATCACCGAGTCGCCGTTCGGTTATACCCTGCGCACGCTGCGCGACAATCGACGCCGCGCGGCGTTCCTCGGCACCAACGTCAAGGTGCACATGCTCGCGAATTTCGTGATTGCCGGCGCCTTCGCCGGGCTCGCGGGTGCGCTATGGGGACCATTTTCGCGCAGCGTGAGTCCAGGCCTGCTCGGCTGGGGCCAGTCTGGAATTGCGGTGTTCATGTCGCTGATCGGCGGTGCCGGAACGCTCATCGGCCCGCTGGTCGGTTCGGTGATCTATACGCTGCTGCAGGCGGTGGTGAAGATGTACACCGTGTACTGGCCACTGACCATAGGCACCGTCATTCTCCTGATCGTGCTGTTCGCCCCGGGAGGTGTCCTCGGCGTCCTCGAAAAGCGTCTCCGGGGGGCACGCGCCGGCGCTGCGACGAGCGCTGGCGAGCCGGAGGCTGGCGTGCGCGGCGCGCAGGAGCGGCCGTGAACTCCAACATCCTCGAAGTCACCGGGCTCGAGAAGCACTTCGGCGGGGTGCACGTCACGTGCAACATCGACTTCGCCATGCAGGAGGGCGAGCAGTCGGCGATCATCGGGCCGAACGGCGCCGGGAAGAGCACGTTCATCAACCTGCTCACCGGCTACCACCGGCCCGACGCCGGCAAGGTCGTGTTCGCCGGCGAGGAGATCACCGGTCTGCCGCCGCACATGGTCGCGCGGCGCGGCATCTCGCGTGCGTTCCAGGTCAGCAGCGTGTTCGCGCGCATGACGGTTTGGGAGAACGTGCGCGCGGCGGTGCACGCGCAGATGCGCGCGACGTTCCGGCTGTTCGTGCCGGCGCGCAGCCTCGGCGTTGAAGAAACCGCACGCGTGCTCGCGCTGTGCGGGCTGGAATCCAAGTGTGACCTGATGGCCGGGGAGCTCGCGCAGGGCGACAAGAAGCGGCTCGAGCTGGCGATCGCGCTGGCGGCCAGGCCGCGGCTGCTATTCCTCGACGAGCCGACGGCCGGCATGTCGATCGAGGAAGCGCGCTCGACCATGGCCCTGGTCGACCGGCTCAACCGGGAGCTGAAGCTCACCGTGCTGTTCACCGAGCACGATATGGGTATCGTGTTCAACCACGCGCGCCGGCTGACCCTGCTGCACCGGGGCGAGATCATCGTACAGGGCACGCCCGCAGAGGTCCGCGCCAACGAAACCGCCCAGAAGGTCTAGCTGGGCGAGCACCAGCTCTGAGCCCGATGCGCCTCGAAGTCCGCAACGTCCACACTTAT
>CAYNFN010000147.1:0-15312 GCA_964396485.1 uncultured Alcaligenaceae bacterium | reverse complement strand
TCGCTGAAATAGTGCTGCAACGTGCGCCGCACCGTGGCGAAAGCGAGTGTGTCCCAGGGGATTTCGCTTTCATCGAACAGCCTTGATTCCAGTGTTTCCGCTCCGGCGTGAAAATCGAGATCGAGAAGGCGGGCACGGAACAGCATGTACACCTGGTTGATGTGGGGAATGTTGAACAGCGCGTACAGGCCCAGAATTTCCACGCGCGCATTGGCCTCTTCGAGGGTTTCGCGCTGCGCGCCTTGCGCGGTGGTTTCCCCGTTCTCCATGAAGCCCGCCGGGACCGTCCACAATCCGTGGCGCGGTTCGATGGCGCGACGACACAGCAGAATGCCATCTTCCCATTCGGGGATGCAGCCCACCACGATCTTCGGGTTTTCGTAATGGATGGTTCCGCAATTGGCGCAAACGAAACGGGGGAGGCTGTCGCCTGGAGGCACGAGGCGCTCTACGCGAGCACCGCAGTTGCTGCAGAAGTTCATCGTTTGGGAAGATCAATGCGCCTGCCGGCATTATAAGGGCTCGCACGGCGGGCACCGTAACAGGCGCGGGCCGGGAATTGCTAGAATGGTCGCACTGCCGGAATTCGGGTTCGGACGGTCTGGAGGAACTAATGAATAAAATGTGGCTGGCGGCGATCGTTGTGGCAGCGAACACCTGTGTTGGCGCCGCGCTCGCAGATCAATTGGCTGCGTTGCAGGGCACCTGGAAAGGCCCGTGGTACATCGGAATGACCAGCGGTCTGGCGACGATGAAGATCGCTGCGGACGGTTCCGGCACGATCGCGTTCACCAATCTCGAGAACTTCGGCGAAGAGCCGGTCGCGCTGACCAAGACTTCGTTCGACGGCAAGACATTCAGGTTTGCGGCTTCGGGAACGGGCGGCGTCGCATTCTCCGTCGCCACGCAACTCGGATCGGGCGGCAAACAACTGCGCGGCAACGGCAAGTACGGGGGCTTCGGAGCGCGCCTGGAAGTTCGGCGCGCGGACTGATCAGGCGTTAAAAAAGGGCGGTAAAGACCGCCCTTCGTATTTCCTTCAGATCGCTCGCAGTTAGTGTCCTGTTCCGTTAATTCGCGGCTGAAAACCCGGCGAGAATTGGCGCCATGCTGTGTTACAAGTCCTCGCCGTGGGGGCCCGCCACTGTCGAGGACTCGCGCCTTGCCTGACGCCGATTTCGCGGGTTTTCCGATCGATGATGGATGGCTATCAAATAGATTGTGGGACTGGCTTCCAAGGTTTGCGAGTTATCCCACGAATCAGCGGAACAGGACACTAGCGGCGCATTCAGTTGGCCGGTAACGTCTTGATGTATTCGGCGAGCGCCTGTACCTCCTTCTCGCTGAGCTGGTTCCTGAAACCGGGCATCGGCGATTTTCCTTCGATGATCTGCTTCGTGAGTTGTTCGATCGTCTTCGGCGTGCCGGCGAGCTTCGGGCCGTCGGCCTGTATCATGCCGTAACCCTGATGACACCAGCTGCATTTCGTCGCGAACAGCTTCTTGATATTCACCTGGTACTTCTCACTGACCACAGCCGCGGCCGCGTCGACCGGATCATTCGCCGCGGCGGGCGCCGCAAAAAATGCCACGATGACCGCGAGGGTGGAAAGGAATTCTCTGCTGCGTATGACTCTCACCTGAAACTCTCTGTTGCAAGTTCGAAAAATTAAATGGGCGAGGGATCGCTCCCCCGCCCGCAATCAACGACTGGATATTATTGTTGGTTTACAGTCCGAACACGATCAGCTGACCGGTGTCGGTCGGCATCTCGGTGAACGGATGGCCGAACAGCGGGCCGTAGTTGCCCGACACGTGGCTGCCCCAGCCGGCGACAACGGCAATGTACTGCTTGCCCTTGGCCGTGTAGGAGATCACGCCGCCGTGGTGACCGATGCCGTTGTTATGCGTCCACAGTTCCTTGCCGGTGCGGGCATCGAGAGCATGGAAGTTCCCATCGGCGCCGGGCACGAACACCAGGTTGCCCTTGGTGGACAGCAGCGAGGCGAGCGGCGGATACTTGAACTCGACGCGCCACTTGATCTTGCCGGACAGTGGGTCACGGCCGCTAACATGGCCGTAAGACTGCTTGCCTTTCGGGTGCGTAGCGGTCCATGAAGCGCCGAAGTAGGCTTGACCGGAGAAGTCGACCGGCTTGTCAGCCTTCACGACTTCAATGTCGAAGCACCACTCCTGGATGACCTTGTAAAACAGGCCGGTACCGGGGTTGTAGGAGCCGGCATTCCAGCTGATGGCGCCATCGATGGCCGGACACACGTTGGTGTGCTTGCCTTCGGGAAGCTCGCGACGGCCGATTAGTTGGCCGGTTTTCGGATCAACGCCCTTGATGTAGTTATAGGTCTCACCAACCATGTAGGCGTTTTCCACCTTCAGCTGGTTGCCACCGCCAACCTGGTCAGCGTTATAAACGAAGATGATCCCGCCCTTGTTCGGGTGCAGCATGTAACGCTTGCCGCCCTTCTCGAAGGTCATGAACTCGCCCACGGCGCTGTCGAAGTCCCAGGCGTCGTGCGGCATTTCCGAGAAGTACGACTTCAGCTCGCCGCTGTCGGCATCGAGAACCACGACCGAGGAGCTGTACAGGTTTTCACCCGGACGCGGTCCTGCGGTTTTCCAGTTCTCTCCTGCCCAGTCGTAGTCGGGCGCCGGGTTGGCGGTACCCCACCAGACCGTGTTGGTCTTGGCATCGTAAGAACCGGTCATCCAGCCGCCGCCGCCGCCGATTTTCCACGAATCATTTCCCCAGGAAGCACGGGAACGCTCGTCGCCGCCGATGGTATCGAATTGCCAGGCCACTGCGCCGGTTTGCGCGTTGACCGCGAAGATCGGGCCGCAGCAGCCGGACAGCTCACCACCGTTGGATCCGATGATGACCTTGTCCTTCACGATCACAGGAGCGCCGGTGAAGCCCTTGTTGCCTTTCTCGACGCTCATGATCACGTTGTCCCAGACGACCTTGCCGGTCTTCTGGTCGAGCGCGATCATGCGGCCATCAGTTGTGCCGATGTAGACCTTTCCGTAGCCAATGGCCAGACCGCGGCTGTACGGATTGTAAAAAGTGCCTTCCGCACGCTCGGTGTCGATCTTGGCCTGATAGCGCCAGATCACCGATCCGTCCGCACCATCGAGGGCCCACACCTGCCCGGATGAGCTGGTGTAATACAGAACGCCGTCGACTGCGAGGGGGAAGGATTGAATGCCGCGTTTGGAAGCAGCCGGGCTGTGCAGCCATGCCACTTTCAGGCTTTTGACGTTGTTGGCGTTGATTTGATCGAGGCCGCTGTAGTGCCAGCCTTTGAACGACTGGTGATACATCAACCAGTTGTTCGGGTCCTTGTCGGCGTTCATCAGGCGGTCCCAGGTGACATCTGCTGTCATGGCCTGGGAAGCGAAACCGATGAATGCCGCTGCGGACAGGGCCTTTGCGACCCCGGAATATGTCCATCGTTTCATAACTCTCTCCCGTTTATCTTGGTTTCAACTTCTAGGATTGGGCACAGCGTAGGGAATTCAGATTGCCCCCGTTACGCATTCGCTTGTTAACTGCTTGTTTCGAACTGTGTACGGCGGGGAAACCCGCAGCAAATGTATTCCTCCTCCTACCCAATTGCAAGGGCCGACCGCGGTTTTTTGAAACCTGCGAAGGCCCCGCCGGATGGGCATTTCCGGCTGTTGCAGTGCGTCAAACGAGCGCACAATTGTGAAGATTGAGGCGCAATTTCGGACGCGATTCTGGAGACACATCGATGGTTTCGGAAAACAGAGTTCCCCGCGTTGCCGAGAATGAAGTGGAGTTGCGCTTCGTTCGCGCGTCCGGCCCCGGCGGCCAGAACGTGAACAAGGTCGCTACCGCAGTCGAGCTGCGCTTCCATATCGGCTCCAGCAGGTCACTGACCCAAGAGGTCAAGAATCGGCTGCGCAAACTGGCGGGAAGGCGGGTCAGCGATCAGGACGTACTGGTGATCGACGCGCAGCGATTTCGCAGCCAGAAGGCCAACCGGCGCGACGCATTGGCGCGCCTTGACGAGCTGGTGCGCGCCGCCGCGCACCGGCCCAGATCGCGGATCGCAACCAAGCCGACTGCAGCTTCAAGGCGCAGGCGAGTGGAGGGAAAGCGTGTGCGCGCCGCCGTGAAGCGATTGCGGGGGAAGGTATCGGAAGCGGAGTGAGGCGTGAGGCGAGAGGCCAAGGAACGGCGATTATGTGATTCAGTAATTAGGTGAATCAGTGATTAGGTGATTCAGTAATTAGGTGATTTAAACCAGTCGCTCAATCACTCAATCACTTAATCACTGTCTCTTATCATCTTTTTTCCGGCAGGATGCGCTGCAGGAGCGCGACCAGTTGATTGCGCTCCCTGGGGCTGAGGTTCTGCACCACGCGGCGTTCGTGCTGCGCGACTTTGCGCTTAAGCCGGCGCAACAGGCTGGTGCCGTTGCGGGTCAGGAACAGCCCGTTGCTGCGGCGATCGGCGGCATGACGCTCTACCAGCGCCCGGTCTTCCAGTTTGTCGAGCACGGTCACGACGGTGGAGCGATCCAGGTGTGCAGCATCGGCCAGAGCTTGCTGGGTGAGTCCCGGATTGGCGTCGATGATCACCAGGATCCCGAACAGACCGGGGGAAATTCCTGCACCGTCCACGGTCTCGACGAAATCGGCAAAGATCGCGCGCTGCGCGAGCCGCAGCTGGTAGCCGATCAAGCCGGGCAGCATGCCCATGCTGGCGGCTTTGCGCCTGGCGCCCCCAGGTTTCATCCCCCTGCGCGGCCGCACCGATTGTTTGACATCCAACAGTTTGGTTCCCATACTTGAAAGATAGTAGCCCATGGCGCCCGCGATCGCCAAGGCGAGTGTAGTGTCCTGTTCCGCTAATGAGCCTTACCGTTACCGTCGCCGATCTGAACCAGTCCGCACCTGCCGAGGAGGGCGAAACCGTGCTGGGCGCGCTGCTGGCCCACGGTATCGGCTTTGCATACAGCTGCCAGTCCGGCAACTGCGGCACCTGCAAATGCGAGTTGGTGTCCGGGGATATCCTCGAGCTGGAATATTCCGAACACGCGCTTTCCCCGGACGAACGCAGCCGCGGCATCGTGCTTGCCTGCCGCTCGCAGATGTGGAGCGACGTGGTGGTGCGGCGCCTCGATTCCGAGGACTTCGTGGTGCACCCGTCCAGGGTAATGCGCTGCAGGGTCGCCGAGATCGCCAACCTGACCCATGACATCCTCAGGCTGAGGCTCGAAATCGTCGCAGGCGGGCCGTTTACCTTTTCCGCCGGGCAGTATGCGCAGCTCGAATTGCCGGTGGCGCCCGGAATCAGCCGCGACTACTCGATTGCGAATCGTCCGGACCAGCCGTTGCTCGAATTCCACGTGCGGGTAATGCCCGGCGGGTCAGTGAGCCATCGCATTGCCAACGCGCTCAAGATCGGCGACATCGTCAAGGTATCCGGGCCAATGGGCACTTCGTATCTGCGGGCGCAGCATCCCGGGCCGATGCTGTGCATCGCCGGCGGCAGCGGCCTGGCGCCGGTCATATCGATCGCCGAGACTGCGCTCGCCGCCGGCTTCGCCCAGCCCGTGCATTTGTATTTCGGGGTGCGTTCTGAGCGCGACGTCTACTTCGAGCGCGAACTGGCCGGGTTGCAGGCGCGCCATGCCAATTTCAGGCCGCACATCGTACTTTCCGACCCCGGCGAAACCTCATCCTCAGGCACGCTCCTGCCGCGCAGATACGGGCTCGTGACCGATGCGGTGGCGGCGGATTTCGCGGGCCTCGCTGGTTTCAGTGCCTATTTCGCCGGCCCGCCGCCGATGGTGGACGCGGCGACCGCGTTAGTGAAGGCGCGTGGTGTCGGTCTGCGCGATATTCACGCCGATGCATTTTTCCCGGCGCCAGTTGAAGCGCCGAAAGCCGCGGTGGCGAGATGAACCCGGGACAGGTACTGGCGGGAAGGGTCGCGATCGTCACCGGAGGCGCGCGCGGTATCGGACTGGCGATCGTGGAGGAGTTGCATCGCCTGGGTGCGGCGGTGCTGATCGCCGACAGCGGTGTGTCCATTTCAGGAGGCGAACCCGATTCCTCCGTCGCCGAAAGCCTCGCCGCGAAGCTTGGCGGCAATGCGGCGGCATTCACCCAGGACATGGCCACAACGGGCGCCGCGGACCAAGTGGTGAAACTCGCGGTGGAGAAATTCGGCGCGCTGGATATCGTGGTGAACAACGCCGCGATCCTGCGCGACGCCTTCATTTTCAAGGCCAACCGCGAGAACTGGGAACAGGTGATCGCCAACAACCTGACCGCGTCGTTCACGCTGCTGGCGGCGGCGACGCCGGTGATGCGCGAGCAGCAGAAAGACGGCCGGGCGCCGGGGCGCATCGTCAATATCGTCTCCAGCGCCGGACTTTTCGGGAACTTCGGCCAGTCCGCGTATGCATCGGCCAAGGCCGGGCTGGTGGGATTGACACGCGTGGTGGCAATGGACATGGCGCGCTCGAAAGTCGCGTGCAACGCGATCGCGCCGTTCGCGGCGACCCGTGTGACCGCAACCATCCAGCCTGCTAACGAGGCACAGGCGGCGTACAAGGAAAGGGCTCTCAGGATCCCGGCGCATTACGTTGCGCGCCTCACCGCCTTGTTGTGCTCGAACGCGCACGACATCACCGGGCAGTTATTCGGCGTGCGCGGCCGCGAGTTGTTCTTGTTCTCCCAACCGCGGCCGGTGGCGCGAACGCTGATGAACCCGGGAACTTCGTGGAATCTCGAAGGCCTCGCGAAGACGATGCAATCCGAGTTCGCCGGGAAACTGACCGATCTGGGCACCGACCTGGAATTTTTCAATACCGAACCGCTTGTTTGAGGGGTACCCCATGACAGCCACAGCCACCCTCGAAGTGAAGACCGCAGCCGAACTGGCGCACCAGCCGGAGGAATACCGGACAGCGGTGAAGAAGATCGTCGTCAGCCACGCGGTCAACGAGCTTTACGGCGCGCAGGTGTTCGACGAGCCCGCCATCGCGCTGGCGCCGACGCCTTACGCCAAGTGGCTCACCTGCAGGGTGGCGATGGAGGAGTACCATCACCATGTGAGGTTCCGGGGGCTGGCGGAGGAAATCGGCGTTGAGGCGGCAATGCTCGACCCGAAGGTGAAAAAGCCGCTGACGATCTTCAATTTCGAGCTCAGAACCTGGCCGGAGTTCTGCGTGATCAAGGCGATTGCGGACTATGCCGAGATTCTGCAGGTGGAAGACCTGCTTCACTGCAGTTTCCATCCGTTGCGCAACCTGGCGCGCATCACCATGCCGGAGGAAAAGTTCCACGCCAAGTTCGGCAAGGACTTCTGCATGGAACTGATCCAGACCGGGGAAGGCAGGGCGGCGGTGCAGGATGCGATCAACCGCTATTTCCCGATCACGCCCGGATTCTTCGGCGCCAGCAAGTCGAAGAACAACGAGATGTTTCTGCGCTGGGGGCTGAAAAGCCGCACCAACGACGAAATGCGCGCCGACTTCCTCGGTCGCGTGACCGAACTGGTGGAGAAGGATTTCGGTTTGTCTTTGCCTAGAATCTAGGGCGTTAACCGCAAAGACGCAAAGACGCAAAGGAAACGCAAAGGAAAGCAAAAGCATGTGAGATTAAAAAGCATAGAGGTGGATAGTCGCGCTACCGCGATATATCGACTGGGTGGGACAAATCGGAGCCTCCCGCTTTTTGACACGCTCCGTTTGGTTTTCTCTGCGTTTCCTTTGCGCCTTTGCGTCTTTGCGGTGAAGGTCTAGAAAGATTGCGGTGAGGGTTTAAATAGTAGGCAGGAGGGAAAAATGGGACAGCCGATGAAGGATGCCCGCGCGGAGCGGGAAGCGTATTACCGCCGTATCGGGCGGGCGCACCTGACGCCGCTGTGGGAGTCGATGAGCACGCTGGTGCCGAAACAGCCGGCCTCGCCGTGCGTGACGGCGCTGTGGAAGTACGGGGAAGTTCGCCCGTGGCTGATGGAATCCGGCAGCCTGATTACTGCGAAGGAAGCGGTGCGGCGCGTGCTCATCCTCGAGAACCCCGGTCTGCCCGGCCAGTCCTCGATTACCCATACGCTCTTTGCCGGCTGGCAGCTCATCCTTCCAGGCGAAGTGGCGCCCAGCCACCGCCATACCCAGACCGCGTTGCGGCTGATCGTCGAAGGTTCCGGCGCGTATACCGCGGTGGACGGCGAGCGCGTCACCATGCATCCGGGAGATTTCATCATTACGCCGTCGTGGACCTGGCACGACCACGGTAACCCGGCCGACGAGCCGGTGGTGTGGCTGGACGGGCTCGACATCCCGCTGGTGCGCTTTCTCGATGCCGGTTTTGCCGAGGAATATCCGCGCGAGGAGCAGGAAGTGGTGCGGCCGGAGGGGGATGCGTGGCTGCGCTACGGCAACAATCTTTTGCCGATCGAATACCGGTTGCAAGGCTCTTCGTCGCCGGTGTTCGCGTATGCGTATGCGCGCACGCGCGAGAGTCTGAGTCAACTGGCCCGGGTGGATAAGCCGCACACCTGCCACGGGCACAAGATGGAATTTGTCAATCCCGCAAGCGGCGGACCGGCCATGCCGAGCATGAGCTCATTCGTCCAGTTGCTGCCCCGGGGTTTCAGCGGCCGGCCCTACCGCAGCACCGATGGCACCGTGTTTTCGGTGATCGAAGGCAACGGCCGGGTTGTGATCGGCGGCGAGACCTTCGGGTTCACTGCGCGCGACACCTTTGTCGTACCGTCCTGGCACACCTACGCGCTTTACGCGGAAGACGACGCCGTGCTGTTCAGCTATTCCGACCGGCCGGTGCAGCGAGCGCTCGGGCTGTTCCGCGAAGAGCTGCTGAACTAGGCGCGGCGCTGATAGCGATACACCGCCGCGCACTGGCGTTGTTGGCCGGCCGCGGGGATGATCGCCTCGATGTGCAAAAATACGCGCTGTTTGCGCGCGGCCGCTGGCCGCTGGGAATGCGCTAATCCAGATCTTATCTACTCTGACTATGAGCGAAAACCAACTGCTGTTCGACATCGGGCCGGTCGCGTCTGTGCCGGTCATCGGCCGCAAAGAAAAATTTCCGGTACACCGCGTTTACTGCGTCGGCCGCAATTACGCCGCGCATGCGCGCGAGATGGGCAAGGACCCGGAGAAGGAGCCGCCGTTTTTTTTCATGAAACCTGCGGATGCGGTGGTGCCCGGCGGCGGGCAGATTCACTACCCCCCGGGTACCCAGAATCTCCATCACGAGATCGAACTGGTGGTGGCGATCCAGCGCGAGGGGCGCAACATCGCGGCGGCAAAGGCGCTGGATCACGTCTACGGCTACGCGGTCGGCCTCGACATGACCCGCCGAGACCTGCAAATGAAGGCGCGCGACATGGGCCGACCGTGGGATTTCGGCAAGGCCTTCGACGAATCCGCCCCGATCGCCCATATCCATCCTGTTGCGAGCCACGGCCACCATTCGACCGGAAACATCTGGCTCAAGGTCAACGGCGAATTGCGCCAGCAGGCGGACCTGGCCGACATGATCTGGAACGTGCCCGACACCATCGCGTTTCTTTCCGAGTATTACCTCCTCAAACCCGGCGACCTGATATTCACCGGCACACCGGCTGGAGTCGGCGCGGTAAACCGCGGCGATCAGATGCTCGGCGGCGTGGAGGGCCTGGGCGAGCTGGTCGTCACGGTCGTTTGAGCCTTCCCGGCGGACAAGAACATGAACGCGGTCGCGCAAAAGACGTGGCTGGAAGCTGCACTCAACGGGCCCTGGACCCGAGGCCGCCAGCCTGGTATCCCCGTCACGGTGCAGGACATCGTCGAGCAGGGCATCGCCTGCGTGAAGGCCGGTGCCGCCATCGTGCACCTGCATGCTTACGACGAGGCGAGCGGGCGGCAGACCGAGGATCCGGACGTGTACGCTCGTATCATCGAAGGCATCCGCACCCGGGTGGACGCGATCGTCTATCCGACCATCCCGACCACCGGGCTCAAAGGCCAGGCCGGCGAACAGACGCCGCAGCAGCGCTTTGCCCACGTCGAGGAACTCGCCCGCCGCAGGCTCATCGAGTGGGCCGCGGTGGACCCGGGATCGGCCAACTTCGCGCATTACGACGAACTGCGCGAGGACCAGAACGGTTTCGTTTACATCAATTCCGAGGACCACATCCGCCATGGGCTGAATCTGGCCATGCGCTACGGCTTTCATCCGGCCTACGCGATTTACGAACCCGGATTTCTGCGCCTCGGCGCGACGCTGCACTGGCGCAGCAGTTGCCCGCGGCCGATTTACCGTTTCATGTTCTCGCGCGGCTTCACCTTCGGCTTCCCGCCCGAGGATTACGGCGTCACGGCCTACCTCAATCTGCTTGACCAGGTGGCGCCGGGCGCAAACTGGATGATCTCGGGGCTGGACGTGGACGTGCTCCCGCTGATTCCGCGCGCGGTGATGGAAGGCGGACAGGTGCGCGTGGGCCTGGAAGACGCGCCGTTCGGCTCGGACAAAAGCAACCTGCAATGGGTAGAAGAAGCGGCGCAACGCATCGGCGACGCCGGCGGGGAACTAGCGACGGCGATGGATGTGCGTGCCGCGCTGGCACCCGAGGACCAGGAAACACCGTAGGGAACAATCTGCGCAACGCCCTATAATCTCGCCCTCTGAATCGACAGAGCCACAAGGAACGTATGAGCTCCAGGATCGGCATCACCATGGGCGACCCGTCGGGTATCGGACCGGAAATCATCGTCAAGACGCTGGCCGAGATGGATCCGCAGACGCGCGCGGCTTCCGCCGTGGTGGGCAACATGGATATTCTTCGGCGCGCCGACAAGTTGCTCGGCACCGGACTCACGTTTGTCGACGGCCTGGACGCGAAAAGCGGGGAGGTGCCGGTTGCCAACGTGCCGACGAAAGACCAGGACAAGATTCGCGACGGCCAAGTCGGCGCGGCCGGCGGCGAGGCGGCCTACCGCTACGTCGAAGCCGCAGTCAAACTGGCGCTGGATGGCAAGATCGCCGTGATCGTGACCGCGCCGCTCAACAAGGCGGCCATGCATGCGGCGGGTCATCACTTCGACGGACACACCGAACTGCTCGCGCACCTTACCGGCGCGAAATCCTCGTTCATGCTGCTTGCAGGGGACCAGTTGAACGCCGTCCACGTCACCACCCACACTTCGCTCCGGAATGCGGCGGAAAAGCCGACCATCGAGCGCGTGGTCGCGACTATCCGCGCCGGGCATCAGCATTTTCGCGAACTCGGCATCGCCAATCCGCGCATCGCGGTGGCCGGGCTGAACCCGCACTGCGGCGAGGGCGGCATTTTCGGCCGCGAGGAGATCGACCGCATTCAGCCCGCCGTCGAAGCGGCAAGAAAGGCAGGCATCGACGTCAAGGGGCCGATCTCGGGGGACACCGTGTTCTACCGCGCGCTCAAGGGCGAATTCGACCTGGTGGTGGCGCAGTACCACGACCAGGGGCATATCCCCACCAAACTGATTGCCTTCGACACCACGGTGAACGTGAGTCTTGGCCTGCCGATCCGCCGCACCTCGGTGGACCACGGCACTGCGCACGACATCGCGTGGACCGGCAAGGCGAGCAACGTCAACATGAAAGCCGCCATCGCCTACGCGCGCAAGATGGCCGATCGCGTCGCTGCTTAGCAGCCTGTAGAAAAACGAAGTCAAGACCTCACCACCAAGGCACCAAGAAACCGGAGTAATCGTGCTGGTTCACCTCAAGGTTGTTGCGTTTCCAGAATGCCGAGATACGACCGCCCTCTTACATTTCATGTTTCCCTTTGTGTCTTGGTGCCTTGGTGGTGAAGGGTGAATGACAGAAGGTCCGAGGGTACTGATCGTTGCGGACGACCTGACCGGGGCGATGGACAGCGCCGGGCCATTCGCCGAGATCGGCGTCGAAACCTGGGTCGTGGCGGCACCGATGCAATGCGATCCGGAGACGATCGCCCAGGCACGCGTGGTCTCGGTCAATACCGACAGCCGTCATCTGCCGGCGGCGCAGGCAGCATCCCGGGTGCGCGATATCGTGCGTCGCCTCGGTCCCGAGGCTTTCGACATCGTCGTAAAAAAAATCGATTCCACGCTGCGCGGCAACGTGGTGGCCGAGACCCTGGCACTGCTCGAGACCAGTGGCCGCCGCGGGGCGGTCATCGCACCGGCGTTTCCGGCGCAGGGGCGCACGATGAAAAGCGGCGTGGTCCACGTCAACGGCGTGCCGCTGACAGAGACCGCTTTTGCCAGGGACGCGCTGTCGCCGCCGCCGCTTGCGCCGCTGCAGCAGATCTTTGCCGAAGCCGAGCCGGGGCTGGGCGTTGCGATTGCCGGAGCCGCAGATGATTTCTGCAGCGGATCGAATATCCGGATCTGGATCGTGGACGGTGCCACCGACGCAGACCTGGCGGCCACGGTAAGCGCGGTTCATCACCAACTTGGCGAACTGCTGCTGGCGGGTTCCGCGGGAATCACCAAACCGCTGGCCCGCGCCTGTTTCGACGGAACGGCATCGCAGGCGGTCCCGGAGAAACTTACCGGCACCATCGTCTTCGCGGTCGGTTCGCGTGCATTGCAAAGCGCCGAGCAGGTCGACTCGCTGATGCAGGAACCGGGTACGCGGATGCTGCGCGCACCCAATGGACGGCTTGAGCAAAAGGAATTTCCCATTGCGCGCAATCTGGTCCTGAAGGCTACCGCAGACGATGCGGGCCGGGAGGGCGACGCGGAACAGGTGGCGGCTGACATGGCAAGGAATGCAATCGATGCTGCCCGGCGCACGCATGCGCAGGCACTGGTCGCCACCGGCGGCGACACCGCGATCGCCATCCTCACGGTAACCGGGAATCCGGCGCTGCAGGTACTCGGTGATCTGATGCCGGGAATTCCGTATGCGCGCATCCGCGTGGACGGCGTGCCGCTCTGGCTGGTGACCAAAGCCGGCGGATTCGGCGGGCGCGACACGTTCCGCCAGATCGTGCGCCGGCTGCGCGCTGAATTTGCCACAGAGGATTCTTCCTCTGTGGCTAAAAATTGATTTCTGGATGGCTAACGAAGCGATCAAGAGTTTTCTGAATCCGGCGAGCATCGCGGTGGTGGGCGCGGGCGAGCGGCCGACCAGTTCCGGAGGTGCCGTGCTGCGCAACCTGCTGGCGTCCGGCTACAAGGGGCGCATCATTCCGGTGAATCCCAAGGGCGGTGAAATTCTCGGGCTGGCCGCCAAAGCCTCTCTGAAGGACCTCGACAAGCCGGTGGATCTGGTCACCGTGCTGGTGAAGCCGGACAGCATTCTCGAAGTGGTCAGCGAGGCCGCGCAAACGGGACACAGGAACATCCTCGTGCTTCCCGGCGGCTTCGTCGAGGCGGGCGAAGCGGGCCGCAAACGCGACGACGAGCTTCGCAGGCTCGCCGCTGAGAAGGGTCTGACGATCGGCGGTCCGAATTGCGCCGGCGTGATCAACCTGCTCGATCCGAAGGCGCCGTTCGCCGCGACTTTTTTCGGCGACATGCCAAAGGGCGGCGGCGTGGCGATGATTTCGCAATCGGGGGCGATCATCGAAGAGGCGATCGCGGCGAGCCACGCGCTCAGCATTCCGCTGGGAGCGGTCGTGTCGGTGGGCAACAGCATGCACCTCGGCGTCATCGAGTACCTCGACCAGCTCGGCCGCGAAGACAAGTGCAAGGCGATCCTGCTCTATCTCGAATCCTTCGGCGATGCGGCGCGGTTCGCCCAGGTCGCGCGCGAAGTCGCAAAAATCAAGCCGGTCGTGGCGCTGATCGGCGGCCGCACCGCAGCCGGGCGAGAAGCGGCATTTCGCCATACCGGCTCGCGGCCCGCCGACGAGCAGGCAACCGAGGACTTTTGCAACAACAACGGCATTGTCCGTGTCAAAAGCCTGCGACGCCTGTTGCTCGCGGGCAAGGCGTTCGGCGCCTTTCCGAAGGGCATCGGCAAGCAGGTCCTTCTGCTGTCGAATTCCGGCGGCCCCGGCGTTCTCGCCGCCGATCAGGCCACGGACGAGGGGCTGACCTTGCCGGAACTGCCGCCAGCGATGGCCGGCAAGCTGCGCGGTTTTCTGCCGCCGGAAGCGTCGGTTGCGAATCCGCTCGACCTGCTGGCGGACGCGAGAGAGGACAGGTTTTCGGCCACGCTTGCTGCGGCGCTCGAGTTCGGCCGTGGCCATTTCGACGCCATCCTGATCATTCACGTGATTCCGTTCATGGTGGACGGCGGGGCAGTGGTCGAAGCGCTGTCCGGTCTTTGCCACGGAGCAAAGTTGCCGATCCTGCATTCGATGATGGGGACGCTGAAGCAAAAGGCCGAGTGGTTCGCGCGCATGGAAGACGCGCGCGTGCCGGTGTTCAACGACTCTGAAGAGATGTGTATCGCCGCCGGCCTGCTGGCGCGCCATCGCGAACTGAATGCGGTTCGCTGACGAAAGTTGAATTCGACGCCGCAACGCAATGAAAGGGGAGGAATGAAACTCTACGGATACTTCAGGAGCTCGGCGTCATACCGGGTGCGCATCGCCCTCAACATGAAGGGGCTCGACTACGAGCAGGTAAGCGTGCATCTGGCCAAGGGCAAGCAGTACGATCCTGAATTCGCGACGATCAGTCCGCAGAACCTGGTGCCGGTGCTGGAGCACGACGGCCAATTTTTGTACCAGTCCCTGGCGATCATCCAGTACCTGGAGGAGAAGTTCCCCGAACCGCCATTGTTGCCGAAGGATTCCCTGGAGCGGAACCGCGTGTATTCGCTGGCGCTGATCAGCGCCTGCGAGATTCATCCACTCAACAACGTGCGCGTGCTCAACTACCTCACCGGTACTTTGAAGCTGACGGACGCGCAAAAGAATGCCTGGTACCACCATTGGGTAACGGTGGGCTTTACCGCGCTGGAACAGCGGCTGGCCGGCGAAAAGGAAACTGGGCGCTACTGCCACGGGGACGAACCGGGCTTCGCCGACATTTCGCTGGTGCCGCAGGTGGCAAACGCCAACCGCTTCAAGGTGGAACTGACGCCGTTTGCGACCATCCGGCGCATCAACGACGAGTGCCTCAAGCTCGAGCCATTCAGGAAGGCGATGCCGCAGCATCAGCCCGACGCGGAATGACACCAGCCGGTCTGCCGACCGGCGATAAGGGCGTTGACGCGAATACCCTACGTGCGTTGCACGTCGGAGTACCCTTTTAGGACACGAATACCCTCGCGATAGCGTGGAGTACCCTTTTAGGAAACACGAAGGAATGCCGCGGGAATTGTGGCG
>CAYNFN010000146.1:0-5047 GCA_964396485.1 uncultured Alcaligenaceae bacterium | reverse complement strand
CACGCGCGGCACAAGAAGGTCCTCGCCAAAGCTAAGGGTTTCCGCGGTCGCCGCGGCAACGTCTACCGTATCGCCAAACAGGCGGTGATGCGGGCCGGGCAGTATGCCTACCGTGATCGCCGCCAGAAAAAACGTGATTTCCGCGCTCTGTGGATTGTGCGGATCAACGCCGCAGCACGCGAATTCGGCTTGACCTACAGCACGCTGATCAACGGCCTGAAGAAGGCATCGGTCGAGATGGACCGCAAGGTGCTCGCCGACATTGCCGTGTTCGACAAGCAGGCTTTTGAGAGGATTGCGAGTCAGGCGAAAGCCAGCCTCGGTGCCTGATTCGGACAAGCAGTGAAAAAGGAGGCTTCAGGGCCTCCTTTTTTTATTCACCGGACAGCAGAGACCCATGGACAACCTGGAAAAGATCGTCGCTGATGCCAAATCCGCGTTCGAGCGGGTTGCCGATCTCGCACAGTTGGAGCAAACCAAGGCGCGCTTCCTGGGAAAGACCGGCGCGCTAACCGAACAACTGAAAGGTCTCGGCAAGCTGCCCGCCGGGCAACGCCCAAGCGCCGGTGCGCTGATCAATCAGGCAAAGGAGACGGTCGAGGCGCTTCTCGCCGCGCGCCGCGAGGCCATTCAGGCGCAGTCGCTCGAAGCGCGCCTGGCGCAAGAAGCCCTGGACGTCACGCTGCCGGAGCGAGGCCGCGGCCGCGGCGGCGTTCACCCGGTCATGCGTACCTGGCAGCGCATCGAGGGCATTTTCCGCTCGGCCGGATTTGATGTCGCCGACGGACCCGAAATTGAAACCGACTGGTACAACTTCACCGCGCTCAATCAACCCGAGAACCATCCCTCCCGCTCGATGCACGACACCTTTTACGTCGAAGGAGGATTACTGTTGCGTACCCACACCAGCCCGATCCAGGTGCGTTACGCGCGCGCGCGCAAGCCGCCGATCAAGGTGATCGCGCCGGGCCGCACCTACCGCGTGGACTCGGATGCTACCCACTCGCCGATGTTTCACCAAGTCGAGGGGCTATGGATAGACGAACACGTCAGTTTTGCGGATCTGAAGGGCGTTTACACCGATTTCCTGCGCCGCTTCTTCGAGACCGACGACCTGCAGGTGCGTTTTCGCCCCTCGTTTTTTCCGTTCACCGAGCCCTCCGCCGAGATCGACATGGCGTTTCCCAGCGGGCCGCTGGAGGGCCGCTGGCTGGAAATTTCCGGAGCCGGGCAGGTGCATCCAAACGTCGTGCACAACTTCGGCCTCGACCCGGCGCGCTACATCGGATTCGCCTTTGGCAGCGGGATCGAGCGGCTGACCATGCTGCGCTATGGCATCAACGACCTGCGGTTGTTCTTCGAAAACGATCTGCGGTTCCTCAAGCAATTCAATTGAATCGCCAAGATTCATTTCTATAACTTCTTTTCAATACCTTCCCTTCAATACCCCCTTGAGGGGTTCGCCACGAACGCTAAGAAGACCCATTAGAAGGCAGAAATGCAGTTCTCGGAAAACTGGTTACGCTCACTGGTCGATCCGCCGTTGACCACGGAAGCGCTCGCGCATCTGTTGACCATGTCGGGTCTGGAGGTGGAGAGTAGCGTTAGCGTGGCGCCGCCCTTCACCGGAGTAGTGGTGGGCCGGGTACTCAGCGTCGAGAAACATCCGAACGCCGACAAGCTGACGGTGTGCCGGGTCGACGTCGGCAGCGGGCAACCGCTGGCAATCGTCTGCGGCGCGCCTAACGTGGTCGCGGGGATGAAGACGCCGTGCGCGCTGGTCGGCGCCAGGCTGCCGGGTGCATCGGCGGACAAACCGTTCCAAATCAAGGCCGCGACCATGCGCGGAGTGGAAAGCCGCGGCATGCTGTGCTCGGCACTCGAACTCGGGCTATCGGACGATCATAGCGGCCTGCTGGAAATTTCCGTGGATGCGGCGCCCGGAAGCGACGTGCGCAAGGTGCTGGCGCTCGACGACAAGATGCTGACCATCAAGCTCACGCCCAACCGCGCCGACTGCCTGTCGGTGCTTGGCGTGGCGCGCGAAGTCGCGGCGCTTACCGCTGCGCCGCTGAACCCTCCGGACACGGGCCTCGTACCCGCCACGAACGACGCCAGGTTTCCGGTGCGGATATCCGATCCCAAAGGATGCGGACGCTTCACCGGGCGGATGATCCGCAACGTCAATGCGAGAGCGCCCACGCCGGAGTGGATGAAGCAGCGGCTGGAGCGCTCCGGGCAGCGTTCGATTTCTGCGCTGGTGGACGTCACCAACTACGTGATGCTCGAACTGGGCCGGCCGCTGCACGTCTACGACCTCGACAAGCTCAGCGGCGGTATCGACGTGCGATTCGGCCGCAAGGGCGAGAAACTCAAACTGCTCAATGAGGAGGTAGTGGAGATCGACGGGAGTGTGCTGGCGATCACCGATGACAGCGGGCCGATTGGGCTGGCGGGCATCATGGGCGGGGAAAGCACCAAGGCGGATCTGGAAACCCGCAACATCCTCCTCGAAGCAGCATTCTTCTTTCCGGATGCGATCGCCGGACGCGCGCGGCGCTACAACTTCGTCAGCGATGCCTCGCACCGTTTTGAGCGCGGCGTCGATTTCAACAATAACATCGACGGCATCGAGCGTGCCACCCGGCTGATCCTTGATATTTGTGGCGGGGAGCCCGGGCCGGTGGACGACACCGTGGCGCAGTTGCCGCAGCGCCACCCGGTGCGCATACGGGTGGCGCGCGCGCGCAAGGTCATCGGCGTGCCGGTCGGTGCGGAGGAGATGGCCGACATCTTCAGGCGTCTGAACCTCGCGTTCCGGCGCGAGGGAGGGGGCGCCGAGGAGGTCTTTCTGGTCACCCCGCCTTCGTACCGCTTCGACATCGAAATCGAGGAAGACCTGATCGAGGAAGTGGCGCGGGTGTATGGCTTCGAACGCATTCCCGCGCAGCCCCCAGTGGCGCCGAGCGCGATGTTGCCGCTTTCCGAGCGCCGGCGCTCGCTGCACGACCTGCGGCTGCAGATGGCGGTGGCCGAATACCAGGAAGTGGTCAACTACAGTTTCGTGGACGCCTCCTGGGAGGCGGATTTTGCCGGCAATGCCGATCCGATCCGGTTGCTCAACCCGATCGCCGGCCAGATGGCGGTCATGCGTTCCACATTGATCGGCGGGCTGGTGGCGAACGTTGCCTACAATTTGAACCGCAAACTGGAGCGGGTGCGTGCGTTCGAGGTGGGACGGGCATTCCTGCGCGATCCCGCCGTCCGGGACGGCGAACTGGATGTCGCCGGGATCCGTCAGCCGATGCGCATGGCGGCCGTCGCGTATGGCACTGCGGTCGAGGAACAGTGGGGTATTCCGGCGCGCGGCGTCGATTTCTTCGACGTCAAGAACGATCTGCAAATGCTTATTGCGCCCAGGCGTGCGCGCTTCGAACCGGTTGAGCACCCGGCATTGCACCCCGGGCGTGGGGCCCGGGTTATCCTGGATGACGAGGTCATAGGCTGGATCGGCGAATTGCACCCGAAATGGCAGAAGAAGTACGAGTTGCCTGAGCCGCTGGTTGCCTTCGAAATCGATGCCGAATCCCTGCTGCGGCTGCCGCTGCCGCAGTTTTGCGAGGTTTCCAGATTCCCCCCGGTGCGGCGCGACATGTCCTTCTCGTTCCACGAGAGCATCCCGGTGCAAGCCATTCTGGACGGGCTTTTGCGGGCGAAACCGGCCATCGTTCACGAGGTCCGGGTGTTCGATGTGTACCGCGGCAAGGGCATCGAAAACGGGGAAAAAGGTCTTGCTTTCCGTGTGTTATTGCAAGATACTCAAAAGACTCTGACGGATGCCGAGGTGGACGCCGCGATTGCGGGTCTGCGCAAGGTCCTGGAACAAGAATACGGTGCCAAGCTGAGACAATAAGGTGAAGTCATGACACTGACCAAAGCAGACTTGGCGGATCTGTTGTTCGAGAAAGTCGGTTTGAACAAGCGCGAAGCCAAAGACATGGTGGAATCCTTCTTCGAGGAAGTGCGCATTGCACTCGAGGCCGGGGAGGGCGTGAAGTTGTCCGGTTTTGGTAATTTCCAGTTGCGCGACAAGCCACAGCGGCCGGGCCGCAACCCAAAAACCGGCGAGGAAATCCCGATTACGGCGCGTCGGGTCGTGACCTTTCATGCCAGCCAGAAACTGAAGGCGATGGTGGAAAAGAACTACGGTGGACAGCAGCAACCGCAACAGCAGCAGTCCTAAGACCCCGCTGCCCCCGATCCCCGCAAAACGCTACTTCACCATTGGTGAGGTCAGCGAGTTATGCGGGGTCAAGCCGCACGTGCTGCGCTACTGGGAGCAGGAGTTCACCCAGCTGAAGCCGGTGAAGCGGCGCGGCAACCGGCGCTATTATCAGCACCACGAAGTGCTGCTGATCCGACGCATCCGCGAACTGCTGTACGAGCAGGGATTCACCATCAGCGGCGCCCGCGCGCGGCTGGACGAGTCTGCAATGCAACTCAAAACGCCTTCCTCCAGATTCAATCCGGCACTGTTGCGCCGGGAAATCCAGAGTCTCCTCGACATCCTGCGCGCCTGACACGTGCCGTGCGCGGGGCCTCTGCTATAATCCGCTCTCGATTCGGGGCGTAGCGCAGCCTGGTAGCGTACCTGCATGGGGTGCAGGTGGTCGGAGGTTCAAATCCTCTCGCCCCGACCAAATTTTCGCAGTTCTTCTCTCCGATGCGCATTCTCCTGAGCAACGACGACGGGTACTTTGCTCCCGGCCTCGCTGCGCTCGCCGAGGCGCTGTCAAAGCATGCCGAGATCGTCGTGGTCGCGCCCGAGCGCGACCGCAGCGGCGCCAGCAATTCGCTCACCCTCGATCGCCCGTTGCAGGTCAGGCGCTCGCACAACGGCTTTCACTACGTCAACGGCACGCCCACCGACTGCGTGCACCTCGCCGTGACCGGCATGCTGGACCGGCTTCCGGACATGGTGATTTCGGGCATCAATCACGGTGCCAACATGGGCGACGACACCATATACTCCGGAACGGTGGCGGCG
>CAYNFN010000145.1:0-5872 GCA_964396485.1 uncultured Alcaligenaceae bacterium | reverse complement strand
CCTCACCGGCATGAACAAGCGCTATCCCAATGAACTCTCCGGTGGCCAGAAGCAGCGCGTGGCGGTGGCCCGCGCCTTGATCAACCGGCCCAAGCTGCTGCTGCTCGACGAGCCGCTGGCGGCGCTGGACGCGAAGCTAAGGGAAAGCGTGCAACTCGAGCTGATCGGCCTGCAGAAGGAAATCGGCGTCACTTTCGTCTACGTGACCCACGATCAGAGCGAAGCGCTGGCACTGTCGCACCGGATCGCGGTGATGAACGACGGGCGGGTGGAACAGATCGACGAACCGTCGAAGATCTACGGCTTTCCGAAGAACCGTTTCGTGGCCGATTTCATCGGCCAGTGCAACCTGCTCGAGGGTGAGATCAAGGACTGCCGGGGCGAGCGCATGACCGTGCGTCTCGACGGCATCGGCGAGGTCTCCGCGCTCAACGTGGAAGGCGATCAACCGGGGTTACGGGGCGTGCTGGCATTGCGCCTCGAGAAAGTGGCGATCGGCCGCGATCTGCCCGGCGGGCCCGACCTGAACCGTTTTGCAGGCAAGGTGTACGACTTCCTTTATCTAGGCGACGTCACCGTGTACATCGTCGAGCTTGCCGGCGGCAAACGCATCGAGGCGATGCTGCCCAACTCCGCCGCGGGGCGCACCAAGTTCTTCGAGGCCGGCGACGACGTGCAGGTGAGCTGGCGTTTCGACGCCGGCCATTTTCTGAATGACTGATGACGGAACATGACATCCGGAGTTAAACAGAATCGCTTGCACAAGTGGCTGATCAGCGGCCCGCCGCTCGCTTATCTGCTGGTGTTCTTCGCCATTCCTGTACTGATCATGGTGGTGGCGTCGTTGCGCAACCCCGGCGAGTTCGGCGGCCTGGCGCCGCTGTTCCACGAGGACGTATCCGGCAGACATGTCGACCTGACCGTCCAGAACTACAGCCGCTTCTTTTCCGATTTTCTCTACACCCGGCTCTTCATCAAGTCGTTTGCATACGCCGCCATCACCACGCTGGTATGCCTGGTCATTGCCTACCCGCTGTCGATGCTGATCGCCCGCAGCCCGAAAAAACACCGCGATCTGCTGGTGCTGCTGGTGATCCTGCCGTTCTGGTCGAATTTCCTGATCCGCGTCTACGCGTGGATGATCATTCTTGGGCCGCAGTCGGTGTTCGTGCGGACGCTGAACGCCTGCATCGGCTTTTTTGGCTTCGAGCCGGTGTCGCTGCTGTTTACGCCCTTCGCGGTGATCGTCGGGCTGGTGTACGTGCATCTGCCGTTCATGGTGCTGCCGCTGTACGCCAACCTGGAGAAGCACGACCCGGCTCTGCTCGACGCCGCGCAGGACCTGGGCGCGAATGCCTGGCAGCGCTTCTGGCGAGTGACTTTTCCGCTGTCGCTGCCCGGGGTGTACGCCGGCGCCGCGCTGGTGTTCATCCCCGCGCTCGGCATTTTCGCCATTCCCGACATTCTCGGCGGTACCGAGGGCATCATGATCGGCAACGTGATCAAGCAGCAGTTCCTCGACACCCGCGACTGGCCCTTCGGGAGCGTGCTGTCGATGGTGCTGACCGTCGTGGCGGTGGGCCTGGCCGGGTTGGTCGCCTGGGTGGGCAGGAGAGCGAGGGTATGAGCCGCCGTTCGCCCTGGCTCTGGCTTGCCGGCTCTCTTGCCTACGCCTTCCTGTATGCGCCGCTGGTGATCGTGGTCGCCTACTCCTTCAACGACTCGCGGCTCAATGCCGAATGGGTCGGCTTCACGCTGTCCTGGTACGAGAAGCTCTTCGGCAATGAAAAGATGCTGAAGGCGGCATGGAACTCGCTCGTGATCGGGCTGACCGCGAGCGCCGTTTCCACCGTCCTCGGCACCATGGCAGGCTACGCGATGTACCGATACAAGGTGCGATTGCTGCCGGTGCTGGTACTGGCACCGATCGCGATTCCGGAAATCCTTATGGGCGTCTCGCTGCTGATCTTCTTCGTGATGCTCAACATTACGTTGGGCATGGTGTCCATCGTGCTGTCCCACATCGCCTTCTGCGTCGGCTTTGTCGCCATCGTGGTGCGCTCGCGGCTCGCCGGCATGGATGAGAGCCTGACCGAGGCGGCCCGCGATCTGGGCGCCACGCCGTGGCAGGCCTTTCGCCTGGTGACCCTGCCGCTGATCATGCCGGGGGTCGTGGCCGGCGCGCTGATGGCGTTCACGCTGTCGATCGACGACTTTGTTATCACCTTCTTCACCGCGGGGGTCGGCTCCTCCACGCTGCCGTTGCAGATCTACACCATGGTGAAGATCGCCGTGACGCCGGAAGTCAACGCCGTGTCAACGCTGCTGATGCTGCTCACGCTGGCGCTGATATTGATTGCTTCGCGGCTTTCGCCCGGCGCCCTGCGCAGCCAGTGAAGGCGGCCGCGAACCACCGCCCGGCAGGCTTTTCCAACGAAAAGCCACTGGACTGCGGGGCGCGCTTTTCTTACCCTTGCGGTTTCGGTGACTGGTTTTCCTTATCCACGGAGAGAGCGACCATGAAGAAGCTGCTGTCCCTGCTGCTGCTTGCCAGCCTGCCGGCGCTGGCGAAAGACGAGTTGCACCTCTACAACTGGAACGACTACATCGCGCCGGAGACGGTGGCGCGATTCGAGAAATCATGCAATTGCAAGGTGGTTCAGGACTACTTCGGCGACAACGAGGAAGTGATCGCCAAGTTCGCCGCCGGCGCCAAGGGTTACGACGTGATCGTGCCGACCTCGAACTACGTGGCCGGCATGGCCAAGGCCGGCTGGCTGCAGCCGCTGGACAAGAGCAAGGTCGCCAACTTCAAGAACGCGATGCCGCAGTACCTGAATACCGAGTTCGATCCGGGCAACAAGTATTCCGCGCCATACGCGATGTCCATCACGCTGATCGGCTACAACGAGCAGAAGATGAAAGAGCTCGGCATCACCGTCGATTCCTGGGCGGTAATCTTCGATCCCGGGATCCTCGGGAAGATCAAGGGCCGCGTGACGGTGCTCGACAGCCAGAGCGAGCTGATGGCGGCGGCGCTGAAGTACCTCGGCTACTCGGTGAATGACCGCGATCCCGAGCACTGGCAGCAGGCCAGGGACGTCATCATCAAGGCCAAACCCTATTGGGCGGCGTTCATGGCGCAGGGTTACATCAAGGAACTCTCCACCGGAAATCTCTGGGTGGTGCATGGCTACTCGAACGACATCTTCCAGGCTGACCTCGGGGCACAGGAAGCAAAGCAGAAGTTCCGCATTCGCCACAGCCTGCCGAAGGAAGGCGCGGTACTGGCGCTGGACGCGATGGTCATCGCGAAGAGCGCGCCGCGGCCCGACCTCGCGCATCAGTTCATCAATTTCGTGCTCGACGGCAAGAACTCCGCGGACCTCACCAACATGATCGGTTCGGGCAACCCGAACGCCGATGCAATGAAATACATCAAGCCGGAGATCAAGAACAACAAGGCGGTGTTCCCGGATGCGGACTTGGCGAAGCGGCTGGAGCAGTTGAAGGACATGACGCCCAAGGAACGCCAGTTGCTCAACCGCATCTGGACTGAGATCAAGGCGAAATAGGACTCGACGGCGGCGCACGGCGCCGCCGTTATCTAGGGTCCGGCGGCGGGAGCGTAGTTGCGCTCGAGCAGTTCGAGGAGCCGCTCGACGTCCTGTTCCGGCAGGAACTGGATGCCGGCAGCGCGTTCCCGGCCGCTACCCGATTCGAACTGCCGAGCTAGATTCTGGATGCCACGCGGCGCGCGCAGGCTCACCCGGTATCCGCCCACACGCGCGACCAGGATCGCGATCGCCTGTTCCGGGTGGACCCGGGCGAGCTCGTTTGCAAACACCCCGGATACCCGCCGGCACCAGGCTTCGTCCGGCATGAAGACCGCAATGCAACCCTCACCTCGTTGCAATACCGGCAGTGTGCGCGCCTGCCCAAGGTCGCCGGCGTGGGCGCGGCGCAGTAAGTCGAATTCGGGCGCGCGCGCGGCAAACACGAGCGGGTCGGCATAGTCGCGCAAGCGGCGGTAAAGCGCGGCAGGGTGAAAATGCAGGTCCTCCACGGATTCTCCGTAGGCGTTGTAGTTCAGGCACTCTCCCAGTTCGCGCAGCAATTCGAGATCGTGCGCCGGAAGGTGCAGGCCGGCGGCTGCGCCAAACGCGGATTCCGGCAGGTTGTCCCCGAATGCGGCTACGACTGCCCACGCCCGGTGCTTCCCGTGCAGATAACGATCGACGATCAGGCTGGTGCAAACCGAAGGTGCGGTGTCGATGTGCGCGTCGAGAAGAGGGTGGCTGGGGACTGCGCCGGCGAAGTGGTGATCGAAATACCGGCAACGTACCCCGGCCTCCAGCATGCGTATCAGGTGCTTGCGATTCGTTTCCAGCGAAACGTCGAGCACCGTAACTTCATCTCCGGGCCCGGGCTCTACGCGAGCGAGCAGCTCGATATCGCGCTTGACTCCGGTGACGAGCTCCGCGTCGCGCGGCTCGGCAAGCCGCAGTTGATGCAGGGCGCAGATGCCGTCGGCGTCACCGTTGAAGATGTCATAGAATCTCAATCAGAGGTTCCAATGGCTGCGGTTTCGTTTGATTGCCACCGGCGAACTCCACACAAGAACATGAGTGGTCCGTTTTTCTCCCCGACAACGCGTTACTCGCGCAGATCCGGGCTGGTGCGTTACCTCACGGCAGCTTACCCGCTGCTGGTGGCGTATGCCAGCCTCTTCCCGTTCTCCGGCTGGCGTTCGCCGGTCGACGACGCGACGGCGTTCGTTCTCGCTGGCTGGCCCTTTTACGTCACCGTTTCCGACATCACGCTCAACGTACTCGCTTATCTTCCGCTCGGACTGCTGCTCACCTTGACGTTCATGGGGCGCACGCCGCGCTGGGCAGCGGCGCTGCTCGGAGTGCTGGCCGGGACGCTGTTCAGTCTTCTCATCGAGCTGGCGCAGGGCTATCTGCAAACGCGCATTGCTTCCAACGTGGATCTGCTCACCAACGCGGGCGGGACGGTGCTTGGTGCCGCTGCAGCCTACGCATTCGGGGAACGCTGGCTTCTTTCCGGCGAGCTGTTCCGGTTGCGTGGACGTTACTTTCTGCCCGGCGCGACGACGGACTACGGCTTCGTGCTTCTGGCGCTGTGGCTGTTTACCCAGCTCAACGCGGAGATCTGGCTGTTTGGCAATGGCGATCTGCGTCACCTGGTGCCGGGCGAAGTCAGTGTGAGCTATTCGGCCGAGTCCTATCGTTACCTGGAAGCCGCTGTTGCCGCGCTCAACTTTGCCGGCGTGGCATTTGTGCTCGCTGCACTCGCGCGATCGTTCTTCGGTTGCGCGGTCGCGCTCATTGCGCTGACCGCCGCAGCCCTGGCGCTGAAAACGATCGCTTCCCTGGCGCTGTTCATTCCCGGCAATCCGTCACTGTGGCTGACGCCGGGGTCGCTGCTGGGGCTGGCGATCGGCGTCGCGGCATGGCTGCTGCTGGCGCGCGCGCCCAGGAGCGTTCTCATCCGGGCGGCAGTGGTCTGCCTTGTGCTCGGACTGGTTGTGGTGAACCTCGCCCCGGAGAATCCCTATCTCGTCGCAGCGTTGAAAGTGTGGCGGCACGGACATTACGTCAGCTTCAACGGCATGACACGACTGCTGTCGGCGCTATGGCCCTTTCTCACGCTCGGTTACCTGATTCTTCTTGCGCGCCAGTCCGCTGGCGCGCCTTCCGCCCCGGTCTAGGGAAGCTCTGCATAAGTCCCGCATGCGCGACCGAGGCGATTCGGGTCGAGGGCAAGACGGCGAGGACGCCGTGTAGCCGGACGGCTGTGACTCGTTAGCGGTACGCCCGTTTGCGGGAGCAGCCGTACAAGCGCTCCG
>CAYNFN010000144.1:0-1592 GCA_964396485.1 uncultured Alcaligenaceae bacterium | reverse complement strand
GAACCGGCTGGCGGACTATCTGGGCCACATTCGGCAAGCCGCCGCTGAGGCTTGCAGCTTCACGCAAGGTCTGAGTAAAGAAGACTTCTGCGCCGACAAGCGCACCCAAAACGCCGTAGTCATGAGTCTGATCGTCGTCGGCGAGGCGGCCACGCAGGTGATGGACAGATATCCGGAATTTGCCGAGCAGCATCCGCAAGTACCGTGGCGGGGCATGCGCGGCATGCGCAATCGCATTGCCCATGGGTACTTCGATATTAACCTCGACGTGGTGTGGGACACGGTGCAGACCGCGTTGCCGGAGTTGCTCGAGCGCCTACCAGCCCTCGGCTCAGACGCCGATCAAGGTGTGTGATGCGGTTGCCAATATTGGCGTAGCAATGACGGTCAACGCGATGCAAGACGACCCCAAGACGTGCCCGGCTAGGGGGCGGATGATTTCCTGACCAAGCCGATTCTCATGAAACGGTTGCCCAAAGCATTGAACCAGACGAATGCGCACAAGGACCGATGACATGTCCGACGCAACGATTGATTTGGCCACGTTCAAGGAACTGCAAGACACTGCGGGCGAAGAATTCGTCAAGGAACTCGTCGACACCTTTCTCGTCGAAGCGCCGCAGATGCTCAACGCGCTGCGCGATGCGGCTGCCGCGGGCGACGCCGACAAGTTCCGCCGCGCGGCGCATTCTTTCAAGTCGAACAGCCACACCTTCGGCGCGATGACGCTGGGCGCGATGGCTCGCGAACTCGAGCACAAAGGCCTGGACCATGCGCGCGGGGCCGATGCCGGGGCGTCGAATGCGCTGGATTCCCTGGCGCAGGAATACGGCCGCGTCGCTACGCGGCTGACCGGCTTGTGCAATGGCTGAGCTACGCGCCAGTGCCGCTCGCCTGCTGGTGGTCGACGACAACAAGGTCAACCGCCTGCTGCTTACGCGCAACGTGGAGTTGCAGGGTTACCACGCCGCATCGGCCGAAAACGGGCGCGTCGCGCTCGAGATGCTGCGCCGCGAAAGTTTCGACCTTATTCTGCTCGACATCGAGATGCCCGAGATGGACGGCTTCCAGGTGCTCGAACACATGCTCGCCGACCGGCAGTTGCGCGACCTGCCGGTGATCGTGACCTCGTCGCTCGAAGGCCTGGAAAACGTGGTTCGCTGCATCGAGCTTGGCGCCGAGGACTACCTGAGCAAACCCATCAACCCGGTGCTGCTGAAAGCGCGCATCGGCGCGAGCATCGAGAAAAAACGCCTGCGCGACCAACTGCGCGACATGGTGCGGCGCTTTGCCACCTCAGAAGTCGCGCAGGACATGCAGCAATCGGGCTTCGCGCTCGGTGGCAAACGGGTGCACGCAACGGTGATGTTCTGCGATATCCGCGGCTTCACTTCGCTTGTTGAGTCGCAGCCCCCGGAAGAAACGATCGAACTGCTCAACACGTACTACACGCTGATGTTCGACGCCATCAGCAACCATGGCGGCGTGGTCAACCAGATGATCGGCGACGGGCTGATGGCGTTGTTCGGCGCGCCGCTGTCGCTGGACGATTGCGCCGGCAGCGCAGTGGCCGCGGCGCAGGAGATGATCGA
>CAYNFN010000143.1:0-6077 GCA_964396485.1 uncultured Alcaligenaceae bacterium | reverse complement strand
GCCGGTGTCGGCGTTGAACGCGTGCAGCATGCCGTCGTTGGCGGCGATGAACAGCGTTGCCTGGCGTGAAGTGTTCGCCGTTTTGAAGGACCCGTAATCCGGTGTCACGGCATCGGCGAAGGCGAAGCGCGGCTCGCGCATATAGGCCGGCGCAGCGTTCACCGTGTCGCCCAGCACGTGCAGACGGTCCCGATAGACGCCGCCTTCATGCTGGGTTTGGCCGCGCAGGAAATTCACCATGTTCTGGCCGTCGTTGGCCAAGACCAGTTCCGGGGCGGTGAGCACACTGCATTGCGACAGATTGCTGGTCGGGACGCACTTGTTGCTGAAGTGGGCCTGCTCGGCCGCAATCATATCCGCCCAGGCAAAAGACTTCAGTTTGGTGACGGGCACAGTCGAGTCGAAAATGTAGATTGTACGGGTGTCCGTGGTGGCGGTGACCTTGGCGTCGAGCAGCGACTGCGCCGACCACTTGATGGCAGGATCGACGTTGCCGGTGGCCGGGTCGATGTCTTGAGCCACCACCTGTCCCGACCACTCCGCCGTGGTGTAGGTGGAGCTGAAGATCGAGCGGTCGGTCGGCGTGATGTTCGGGCTGCTGGTGGCAGAAGCTGCCGCCGCGGCGGTCGTTGCGTTCAGGCCGGCCAGCGCGCTGCTCAATCCGT
This sequence comes from uncultured Alcaligenaceae bacterium, assembly GCA_964396485.1. Lineage (GTDB taxonomy): Bacteria > Pseudomonadota > Gammaproteobacteria > Burkholderiales > JACQAP01 > JACQAP01. The sequence continues at coordinate 5,412 of CAYNFN010000143.1, read as the reverse complement.
CCGCGACCGAATTGGGATCCTTGGCCTGATAGAAAGTGCCGCGTCCGTTCACGGCGGCGTGCCAGAGGTCGTCCAGCGCGCTGAGGGAGTCTTCGGCCGGTCTCGGCCAATTGCAGGTGCCGCTCGCCCAGGAGCAGCCGGAGGGGTCGCCGTTCTTGATCTTTTTGAAGTCGCCGGTGTCGGCGGTTTCGTAGTCCGGCCGATAAGTCATCAGGCCGTCGACGATCCCCAGCGAGAACGTGGTCATGTGCTGAAACGCCGCCGTGTCCTTGGCGGTGGTGGGCACGTTGTTCTTGGAGACGTCCGTGCCCAGCGCACCGATCGAGCCGGTGCCGCGCAGGTCGGTCTTGTAGTAGTACATCGCGACGTCGGCCAGCGTGTCCGAGGCGCCCGCGAGATTGCCGTCGAACGCGCCGGCCGCACGGGTCGAGTAGCCCGAGTCGGTGTTGTCCTGGTTGCCGATCGCCCTGCCAGTGGTGGTCTGGCCGGCATTGCCGTTCCAGTAGCCGTCGGTCGTCAGAATAGTGAAGTTCTGCTGGCAGGAGTATTGGACCGGATCGTCCGGCATGCCGCTGTTGATGCCGGACTGTACGCCGGCGAAGTGGCGGCCCGTCCTCGCCAGCGCCTCCCGCAGCGGCGTGCCATTTGCAGGGATCTGTGAGTAGAACTTGTTGTACCAGGTCAGCTTATGGGTGGCGTCGAAGGCGTCGATCTTCAGATACTTCGACGAGAGCACCGAGCTGCTGGCGCAGGAGTCGGTGCCGTTGATGCAGGTCGGGTTGATGGTTAGGAAACCGACGCGGTAACGGTTGTCGATCGGCAGGAAAGCCCGGCCGGCCGCGGATTTCATCATCTGCATGCGCGTGCGGTAATACGAGTACCAGTTCGCGAAATTCTGCAATTCCTCCGCGTACGAGCAGCCGGTGGAGCCGATGGCCCCGGTGCAGTCGGTGCGCGTGGCGGCCCGCGGGTAGTTCGGGGCGGCGGGCACGATGTCGGTGCGCTTGATTTTCCCCAGGCGCGGGAACTTGTACGTACTGTTCACTTTCGACTGGCAGTGGGGCGGGCCGCCGGTAACCACTGTGGTGGTTTCTGCGCTGTTGGGGCCGGTAGCGTTTCTGCACCAGCGCACCGGCGCCGGAAATGCCGACGGCGTTGCCGAGCACGTCGTCAACTGTTTGTCCGTGCAGTACTCCCGCGGCGTGATGTCGTAGAAGTGCGGGTTGGTGAGGAGGGTTCTCGGGTTGCGGAAGCTGTTGGTGGTGCTGCCGGCAGCAACCGGAAACCCTCCCGAGAACGGAGCAGTATTATTCCCCGCCGTCGTGAGCGTGTTGTACACCCAGGGATTGGGCGTATGGATGCCGTTGCGCTTGCACTTGACCGGGTCGAGGAGCTCGGCGCCGGTGCGCGAACTGGTGTCGCACCAGACAGTCTCCGTCCACGTCGTCACCAGGTTCTTGGTGCTGCTGCTGGTGTAAGGATCGCTCAGGGCGGCGGTGGGTGTCGCATTGCCCAGGCTGGCGCCGAGAGAATTTACTCCGGGCTGGTAGCGGAGCTGCGGGTTGTAATAGAGCGTGTTGAATTGCGCCGCGTAGTAGGGCGGATGCCCCAAGTCGCAGCTCGTCCCCGCAACGTTGCAGCTAGTTGCGGTAGTTGAAGTGCACACCTTGCATGACGTGGAGTCGTTGACCTGGTCCGGCATGCTGTCCCTTGCCATGCTCCCCGAGTCGTCGAGCACGAACATCAAGTTCGGCAGCACCGTGGCGCTGGCGGAACTCGAAAGCGGCGTATTGGAGATGTCTGTCGTGCCAGCTTGCGCCGCGCAGGCCGCGATCAGCGCTGCGGCAGGCAGTGCGCGGACGAAATACACAGACAGGTCGTATGCGGACGTTCTCATGCAAATCTCCCGCTGCTGGGACGTGGCGAATAATCAGTTGGTAACGGCGGCCATCGACTGCACATAGCTCTCGGTGTTTTTCGGAACTTGAAAGCGGTCCGTGATCCGGTAATAAACCTGCGGGTTGCCCTGGCGTCGGCGGGAGACCCCCCGGCTTTGCCGGGGACGCAGTCGAAGTTTGACAGATACGGAAGTGCATCGGAAGAAACTTCCGATTGTGAACCGCGAAGCACACGACGAGAAGTTTCGCGGATGGACGAGTACGGGAGTCTATCGAAGTTCGTATAAATGGCTGACGTTGGGTGAGGGAGGCGCAGCCCGGGACAAGGGAACACTCATATGCACCCGTAAGGGGTGTGAAGCGGAGCAGAGTGAGCAAGGGTGAGGGAAAAAAACGGGCGAGGCGGATTGCGTCGATTATTGAGTCTTACATAACAGCGTGACAGCACTTATGTGACTGCTGCCCTCACCCGCCGCTGCGCGGCGCCCTCTCCCAGAGGGCGAGGGTTTCAGTTGCCCTTCTCCCGCCGGGACAAGGGAACACTCATATGCACCCGTAAGGGGTGTGAAGCGGCGCGGAGGGTAGGGTGAGGGAGGCGCAGCCCGGGACAAGGGAACACTCATATGCACCCGTAAGGGGTGTGAAGCGGAGCAGAGGGATCGAGGGTGAGGGAAAAAAACGGGCGAGGCGGATTGCGTCGATCAGTTATGCGATCGTCAATAAGGCGGACGAAGTAACAGTGGGCGCGATGTTCATTCCGCTGTGTCATGAAAGGATCATCTGCGCGTTACTTCGGCATTGAATCGGGGCCGCGCTAGCGGCCCCGGCAAGCCGCTTTGAGCGGCTCACAATCTAAAGCCCCCGGCCTTGCCGGGGGATACTTACAAAGCGCGCAAAAAAACGGCCCGGCGGTTGCCCGCCGGGCCGGTTCCTATTTCGGCTGCCTTAATGAATCAGTTCGCGCCAGGACGTGCGCTTGCCGCTGGCGGTGGATGCGCCGATGTTCACGCCGAATGGAGTCTTGTTGCCGGAGGCGTCGGTGGCGATGGCTTTGAGCTGACCGGACGGCAGCCGGACCACAACGATACCCATCGTGACCGCGTTGCCCAGCTTGGTGGCGATTGCATTAGCGGGGGACGTCAGCAGATACCGCCCGCTTTGGTAGTTGAACTGGTACACCCAGCTTTCGCCGCCGATCGTGCAGGCGTCCTGGGTCGGTACATTAGTTATCACCAACAAGGTGCCGAGGACCAGTTGCGGTTCGATGTTCACCCGCTCGCCCGGCGTACTGTTCAGGGGATTCAAGTCCACGTACCAGCCGTTCTTCGTGGTCCAGTCAACCGCATTGGTCGAGCTCGAGCGGGTTAGCGGGTCGATCACGGTCAGCGTCTGTTGCACCAGGTTGCCGGTCAGGCGCAGGTTTCCGAGATCGGTGCCGGTATCCTTGATCCCGTACACCGTCTGCTGGAAGGCGGTGTCCTCGGCCGGCACGAGCGTCGCGGGGTCCTGCAGGTCGCTGGCGCCGAGCAGGCGGCCGGTGCCCACAAACAACACGTTGAATCCGGAGATGCGCGAAATCTCGGGCCGCGTCGTGACCGGCTGCGGCCTGGGAGGGCTGCTGCCGTCCAAGAGCTGGGCGATGCGCTGCATGGTGTTGGTAGCCGTGTTGTAGCGAAACACGTTGCCCAGCAGATCCCCGCCGTAGACGAAGGTCGTGGTGTTGTCGACCCTGAAGTCGGTGGCGAACGCGGAAACCTTGGCGAACCCGCTGGGGGTGAACGCGTCGCCGATCCCGGTCGATACCTTGCTCAAGATCGCCCCGTTTGCGGCATCCAGCACGTAGATGTAGCCCTTGCCGTCGCCGGGTATGACGTTGTTGTATCCCGAGGTGACGATCACGACCCACTTGCCGTCGCTCGGCCGCTTGGTGATGATCGGCTCGCTGTAGGAGAGTCCCATGTCGGCATCGGAGACGGCGCAGAGCGCGGCGTCCGAGCAGACCTGCCACAGGCCCCTCGGGCTGGCGGGATCGGTTACGTCGAGCGCGTAGTAACCGCGCCCGCCGGAGTTGAGGCCGGCGACCAGTATCGTCTTCCATGCGCCGCCGAGGAACACGTCCATCGTCATCGGGGAGCCGTCCACGAAGTGGCGGTGGGCGGCACCGTAGTCGATGGCCGCAAGCTTGTACAGATCCGGCATCACCATGGGTGGCACGTAGGCCCACATCTCCGTCCCGTTGAGGGAGTTGAAGGCGTGCAGCATGCCGTCGTTGGCGGCGATGTAGAGCACGTTTTGACGGCTGCCCGCGGGACCGGCCTTGAAGGACGCGTAGTCGGGGGTCACCGCGTCGGCGTAACTCAGTTGGGGTTTGCCGACGAAGCCGGGCTCCGCGTTTACGACGTCGCCGAGCACGTGCTCGCGGTCGCGGAAGATCACCCCATCCTCCTTCTTGGTCTGGCCGCGCAGCCAGTTCACCATGTTCGTACCGCTGTTGACCGCATTCTGTTGCCCGGGGTTCAGCGACGGGCATTGCGTCAACGCGGCGCATTTGTTGTCGAAGTGGGCTTTCTCCGGGCCGGTGAGGTTGGCGTACAGGAAAAGCTTGAGCTTGGTAGCTGCCAGGGGATCCAGGGTGTGTATCGTGCGCGTGTCGCTGTTTATCGTGACACGCGCGTCAAGCTGGTCGCGCGCCGACCACACCACGCCCGGGATCACGTTGCCGGTGGACGTGTCGATTCGTTCCGCCACGACTTCCCCGTCCCATTTCGCCGTGCGGTAGGTCGAGCTGAAAATGAAGTTGTCGGTCGGGGTGATGTTGGGCGTGCTGACGGACGCGGCAGCCGACGCGCCGGTCGCCATCTTGATCGCGGTCAGCGCACCGGTGAGCCCGGTCTGCAGCGAAGCCGGGTCCTTGGTGTTGAAGTGGGTTCCGCGCCCGCTCACCGCCGCGTGCCACAGGTCGTCGAGCGCCGAGGGATCGTTCTGTTTGACCTGCGGCCAGTTGCAGGCGCCCGCGGTCCAGGAGCAGTTTCCGGCGGGGTCGCCGTTCTTGATCTTGGCGAAGTCGCCGGTGGCGGCGGTTTCGTAGTCCGGCCGAAAAGTCATCAGGCCGTCGAGCCCGAGCGAGACCGTCAAGGTGACCATGTGCTGGTGCGCCGCCCTGTCCTTTTCGGTGGTGGGCACGTTGTTCGCCGACATCGGTCCCGAGGTGCGCAGGTCGGTCTTGTAGTAATACATCGCCGCATCGGCGAGCGAATCCGAGGCGCCCGAGAGGTTGCCGTCGTAAGCGCCCAGCCCCGAGCGCTTGGAGTACCCGGAATCCACGTTGTCCTGGTTGCCGGTGGCGGTCGTGCCGTCGAGCCGCACTCCGTTTGCACCGTTCCAGTAGCCGTCGGTGGTGAGGAGCGCGAAGTTCTGCTGGCAGCTGTACTGGACCGGATCGTCGGGCATCATGGAGTTGATCCCGTCGGTCTTGCCCCCGTAATGGCGCCCGACGCGGGAGAGCGCCTCGCGC
>CAYNFN010000142.1:0-10251 GCA_964396485.1 uncultured Alcaligenaceae bacterium | reverse complement strand
AGCTGGAAAAAGGAGGAACGGTGTTCGTTACCGAAACACCCGAGGGGTTCGCGCTGACTCCGTACGACCCGGCACTCGAAGAGCAACTCAAGGCGGGTCGAGAGTTCATGAAGGAATATCGCGATACCTTTCACCAGCTCGCCAAATGAAATGGCGCTGGATCGACAAGCGCGCGCTTGTGTTGCTGCATGACGAAAGTCTTGCGGAACATGGCGGGGCCGCCGGGATACGCGACGAAGGTCAGCTCGATTCCGCGCTCGCGCGCCCACTGAACCTCGATTCCTACGGAACTCCCGACTTCGCTGATCTGGCCGCATCGTATGCGATCGGACTCGCAAAAAATCACGCGTTCGTAGATGGAAACAAAAGGACTGCATTCCTCGCTACCGGCCTGTTCCTCCATCTGAATGGATACAGGCTCCGCGTATCTCAGGCAGAGGCAACCCTTAACATGCTCGCCGTCGCGGCGGGCGAGCTGGATGAGCCGGGCTTTGCGGATTGGCTCCGAAAGCACTGTGTCAAGCGCTAGATTTTTGCGCGTCCAAATGTCACTAGGTATTGTAAGGATTCCGCCCTGCCCTTAACGCAACGGCCGGAAGAACTCGCGGATTTCCTGCGCCAGAAGCTCCGGCTGTTCGAGCGCGGCGAAGTGCCCGCCCTTGGGCATCTTCGTCCAGCGGCGAATGTCGGCGTACATCTTTTGCGCCAGCGAGCGGGGGGGACGCAGGATTTCCTTCGGGAATTCCGCGTAGCCCATCGGCACCTGAATGCGCGCGTCGTCCGGAATCGGCCAGGGACCGTGCATGCGCGCATAGTAGGGCCAGAACGACGAACCGATCGCGCCGGTGACCCAGTACAGCATGATGTTGGTGAGCATCACGTCGCGGCCGATGTAGCCGTCGAGGTCGCCCTTGTGGTCGCTCCAGGTGTGGAACTTTTCCACGATCCACGCCGCCAGCCCGACCGGCGAATCGGTGAGGGCATAGGCCAGCGTCTGAGGCTTGGTGCCCTGGATCCAGGTGTAACCCACCTCGTCCTTCATCCAGTGCGCACGCTGCTCGAAATAACGCCGCTCTTCTTCGGTGGGGTTTTCCGGCATCGCCGTATCGCGCCTGAGCCCAAGCAAATTCAGGTGAATGCCCGCCAGATGTTGCGGATAGGCGTAACCCAGCCGCGAGGTGACGAACGCGCCCCAGTCGCCGCCCTGCGCGGCAAAGCGCTTGTAGCCGAGCACTTCCATCATCAACTCCGCGAATACTTCGGCAATTTGTTCGACCGAAAAACGCTGCTGATTCGGCGTAAAGGAGAAGGTGTACCCCGGCAGCGACGGCGCGACCACGGTGAACGCGTCTGCCGCGTCGCCACCGAAGCGCGCCGGATCGGTAAGCATCGGAATCAGCTTGTGGAATTCGTGAACCGATCCCGGCCAGCCATGCGAGATCAACAGCGGCATCGGCTTCGGGCCTTTGCCTTGCTCGCGGATATAGTGCACGTCGATTCCGGCGAACCTGATCTTGTACTGGTTGAAGCGATTGATCCCGGCTTCGTGCTTGCGCCAGTCGTAGCGGTCGCGCCAGTACTCCACCAGCGATTTCAGATAAGGCAGATCCGTGCCGTATTTCCAGAAGTTGTCCGGCACTTCGTCCGGCCAGCGCACGCGCGCGAGTCGCGACTTGAGATCGGCAAGCACGTCGTCGCCGACATGCAGCCGGAACGGGGTCGGGGCAGCGGTCATGATTTCTCCGGGTCAGGCATCCAAACCCACTTAACCGCAGAGGCGCAAAGGCGCAGAGGGAACGCAGAGGAAGGCAAGACAAGAGAGATAACTGTTCAGTTCAGCCAATCGTGCCCAATTGTGAGGTCTGTGCGTCAACGCTACCAGCCGGATTGTTTTGGTTTCCCGACAAGTAATTTTGGTTTTCTCTGCGTTCCCTCTGCGCCTTTGCGCCTCTGCGGCGAAGGTCTACTGAGGCATGTCGTCGCAAGTCGATTTGTTGGCCGAGTAACCCACGCGGACCGGGCTGCCGACCAGCGTCAGGAAGGTCTTCTGGATGGCGTATGCTTCGACCTCGCGGTAGTACCAGCGCTCACAGGGCTTGGCGTCTCCAAGTTCGTGATTGAGCTCCTGCACGTAATGCACCAGTTCGTGCAACAGCACGGAACGATCGAAGAGGTTGGTTTCCGGTCTGAGGCGCTCGTCCAGGAAAATGCCCTCGCCCGGCTGATACGTGGCCAGTGCGCCGCACTTGGAGGCGCAGGCCAACTCCTGGAGCCTCTGCTGCGAAACTCGAAAGATTTCCGGCACGACCGCCGGCCGCGGGTATTTGGACAACTGATCGAGCGCGGACAGCAAGGCCGGTATCAGTTCGGTTTCGGTAAGCGGGCGGGTTTCGCCCAGATACTTGTCGAACGCCGACGGACCTTCATCCACATAATTGCTGTACATACCGGCGGACCCGACGCCGTTTGGCTTCGGCTTTGCGTGTTTGTCTGCAGCGAGGGCGGGCGCAAGGCTGAACACGACCAGAAGTCCCAGCAAGAGATTCCGGGTCAGATGGCTAGAAGCAAACGATTGCATGCAGATCCTTTCCTTGGCCCGCGATGCCACAGTTAGTGATGTGCAAAATGGAAGAATACTTGAAATGCGCTCAACACGAAGGGAAAACAAGATCGCACGAAGGAAAAACCGACAACCGGTCTGGCACGCAAGGCGCATCAACTTCCTCGGAAGGGTCTGCGTATCAACTGACGTCCTTGTTGTCTTCGTTACTGAATCTCCTTCGTGATCCTTCGTGTCAAGAATTCATGGAAGTCAGGTGGACTTCTCACCGGAGCCGACGGGTTTCGGCGGCTCCGGCGCCGCAGGCCGGGTCAGCGCCTCGATGGCGGCCGCCCTGTCTTTCGTCCGCGCAAGCTGCTCCGGATCGAGCCGCGCGCCGATTTCGTCGAGATCGCGGCGGTTAATTTTCGCTTCGTCGGCATCCTCGGGCGGATAACGCAAGTCGGCAACGCTGTACCACGCATGCGCCTCCACGGGATCGGCGTCCACGCCGCGCCCTTCCGCATACATCGCGCCGATGCTGTGCATTGCCGAAGCGTCGCCCTTGTCCGCGGCCTTGCGGAACCAGTTCAACGCCGCAGCGTCGTCCCGATCGACGCCCTTGCCTGCCTCGAAGAGCAAGCCGATGTTGTACATCGCCATGCGCTCGCCTTGCTCGGCGGCACTCTGGTACCAGGTCATCGCCATGGTCAGGTTCTGCTCGACGCCGAGACCGTTCTCGTAGAGGTCGCCGACGTTGTTCATTGCCCAGGCGTTGCCGAGAAACGCCGCCTGGTGCCACCATTTGAACGCCTCCGTTAAGTCCTGCTCCACGCCGTGGCCGTCGGCGTACATCAGCCCGATGTTGTTCATCGCCACGGTATAGCCGCGCTTGGCCGCTTCCTTCCACCAGTTCAGCGCTTCGATGTAGCTCTGCTTGCCGTTGTAGCCCTTGGCCCAGAGCAGGCCGACGTTGTTCATCGCGCGAACGTCGCCCCGGCGCAGGAGCTGCGCAAGGTTGGCCGGGTCGAGCATGTCCTGGCCCGGCGTGAGATTGGTAAAGGTCTCTTCCTGCTCGACCGCCCACGCGGCACCGGACAGGGAGATAGAGGCAGCAATGATCAAGGACCGGAGCTTCAAGCTCACCTCCTGCAAATCGGAACGGACGATTGCCCGTTCCAATGGATAGACCGGCACCTGCGGCACGGGTTCCTAGGAAACTTCCAAAAGGAAGGGAATAAGGTCGCGCAACAACTCGTCCGGCGCTTCTTCGGGAATGAAATGGCCGCACTTCACCGGGTGGCCGCGCACGCTGCCGGCCTTTTCCTTCCAGGTGCCGAGCACATCGAACAGGGTGTGCATCTTGCCGTACTCGCCCCAGATCGCCAGAACCGGGCAGGCGAGCTTTTTCCCCAGGTCGCGTTCGTCGTCGGCAATATCCACGGTCGCTGCCGCGCGATAGTCCTCGAGTCCTGCGCGAATCGTCCCGGGCAGCCGGAAGGCGCGCAGGTATTCCTGGAACATCGGCTCCTCGATCGTGTCTTGACGAAAGCACAACGCCCGGAACATATGCCGCAGAAACGGCTCGGCGCTTTTGGCAATCATGATCTCGGGCAGATCCGGTACCTGGAAGAAGAACCAGTGCCAGTACGCGGCGGCGAGTTCCCTGCCGGTGTTCTTGAACACAGTATGCGTCGGCGCGATATCGAGGACGGTGAGATTTCTCACCTTGTCCGGGTAATCCATCGCCAGCCGGTGCGCCACCCGCGCGCCGCGGTCGTGGCCAACCAGCGCGAAGCGCTTGTGTCCGAGCGCCTGCATCACGTCATGTATGTCCTTCGCCATGCTGCGCTTGTCGTAACCGTCACGCGGCTTGTCGGAGTCGCCGTAACCGCGCAAGTCGGGGCACACCACGGTGAACCGATCGAGCAGACCGGGCACGACTTTGCGCCACATCTGTCCGGTCTGCGGATAGCCGTGGAGCAGCACCACCGGATCGCCTTTGCCCCCGACCCACGCGTTGATGCGCACGCCGTTTGCGCGGATGGTTTGCCGGCTCATTCCGCTCATGAAATCGCTCATCGAATTCCTTTCAAGCAAAGGTCTTCACCACGGAGGACACAGAGGACACGGAGGAAAACCAAAAAAAGAGGAAACACAGTGAGAGATGAAAGGCGTGGTGCCTGTTCGTACCCAGTGCTGCCAATTATTAGCCGGCGGTTAGTTCGCCAATCGGAGAATTCAAGATCCAGAATGTTTTTTCTCTTGCCTTTCCTCCGTGTCCTCCGTGTCCTCCGTGGTTCACGAATTCATTTCTATTAGATATTTGCGCAAGCGTTCCACTCCCTCCTGCAGGACGGGAATGGGTTTTGGATACGAGAAGCGCACATGCTGCTTCGCCCGATGCTCACCGAAGTCGATTCCCGGCGCGATCGCCACGCCGGCTTTCTCCAGCACGTCCCAGCAAAACTGATAGCTGTCGGAGATGAGCCGTTCGCAGTTCGCATAGATGTAGAACGCGCCCTCCGGCATCACCGGGATGTCGAAGCCCAGGCTGCGCAGTTCCGGCACCAGGAAGTCGCGCTGCGCGCGGAAGGCGTCGCGGCGTTGATCGAGCAGTGTGGTGGTATCGGGATGGAATGCGGCGAGCGCGGCCTTCTGCGCCAATTCCGAGGACGAGATGAACAGGTTCTGCGCCAGCTTGTCCACCGCCGGCATGAATGGCTCAGGCACCACCATCCACCCCAGGCGCCAGCCGGTCATGCCGAAATACTTGGAGAAGCTGTTGATGATGAAGACGTCATCGGCGAACTCGAGCGCGCTGCGATCGCGCTGTCCATACGTCAGGCCGTGGTAGATCTCGTCCACGATCAGCACCCCGCCGCGCGCGCGCACCACTGCGTGAATGCGCTCCAGTTCATCGTGCGCGATCAGTGTGCCGGTCGGGTTCGAGGGCGAAGCGATCAGCACCGCCGCTGTTTTCGGTGTCCAGTGCTTCTCCACCAATCTGGCGGTGAGCTGATAGGCGGTCGAAGCATCCACCGGGACGCCGACCGGATCGCCCTCCATAGCGCGCACGAAATGCCGGTTGCACGGATAGCCGGGATCGGTCATCAGCACCCGGTCTCCGGGCGAAAGCAGTGCACCCATCGTCAGCAGCAGCGCGCCCGAAGAGCCGGTGGTCACGGCAATCCGCGAGCGCGGCACATCCACGCGGTAGCGCGTGCGGTACCACTCCGAGATCGCGTCCCTCAACTCGGTGATGCCCAGCGACTGGGTATAGCCGACCCGGCCGGCCTGGATCGCGCGGATGCCGGCCTCGGCGATCAACGGCGGGGTGGGTGCATCGGGCTCGCCCACCACCATGTTCGAGATGCTCCGCCCCTGCGTCTCCAGCTCCCTTGCCCGCGCGATGAGAGCCATCACGTGGAACGGCTCGATGCCGGCCATGCGCGAGGCGATGGGGGGGCTGGCGTTGCGGGGAAGTTTCTCGGGGCGATTCATCCTATCCTCGGGTTGTTGCGGCGTCCGCGCCATGCTCGATTGCCGGTTCGGCGGACTACGGCTCGAATATTATGCCCCCACAGCCGTCTGCCGCAATGAAGCCGGTTCAAAAAACGGCGCCGAGCGTCTACCATGACGATCCTTTGACCATTCGGCCTAACGGGAAACCGGCAATGAAGATTGTGATCATCGGCAGCGGCGGGGTCGGCGGCTATTTCGGCGCCCGGCTCGCTGCAAGCGGACAGGACGTCACCTTCGTGGCGCGCGGCGCGCATCTGGACGCAATGAGGAAGAATGGACTCAGGGTACTGAGCGCGCTCGGCGACCTGAACCTTCCAAAAGTGAAGGCGACCGACGAAACAAAAACCATCGGCCCGGTGGACGTGGTCGTAATCGCAGTGAAGCTCTGGTCCACGGAAGAAGCGGCGGAGTCCGCCAAGCCGTTGATCGGCCAGAGCACCGTCGCGGTATCATTCCAGAACGGCGTGGTCGCGGTGGATACGCTGACATCGATCCTGGGCAAAGAGCACGTGATGGGCGGCGTTTCGAATATCGCCGCGCTGATCGAAGCGCCCGGCGTCATCCGCCACAACGGCACCATGGCCAACCTGTTCTTCGGCGAGCTCGACGGCAAGCCTTCGGCCCGCTCACAGACTTTCTACGAAGCGTGCAAGAAGGCGAACATCAATACCGAACTGGTCGCCGACGTTCACTTCGCGATCTGGGAGAAGTTCACCAGACTGGTGACCATGTCCGCGATGACCGCCCTTACACGGCTGCCGGTCGGTCCGCTCCGGGGGGATCCGGATACGCGCGAGCTGATGATGCAGGTGATGAGGGAAGTCGTTGCGATCGGGCGCGCCAAGGGCGCGAAGTTTCCGGTCAGCATCGTCGAGGACCAGATGGCGAAAATCGATTCCTATCCCGCGGGCATGGTGGCGTCGATGTGCGGCGACCTGCGCCGCGGCAACCGGCTGGAACTGCCGTGGCTGTCCGGCACAGTGGCCAAGCTCGGTGACGAACTCGGCATCCCGACGCCGGCGAACCATTTCGTGTACGCCGCGCTCAAGCACTACGCCAACGGCCGTCCCGCCGACGCGCAAGTCTGATCCAAATCTTTTCACCACGGAGGACACAGAGGACACGGAGGAAAAACAAAAACGAGGAAAAGCAATGCGAGGTTAAACGCGTGGTGACTGTTCGTGCCACTCTGCCGCCATTTGTTACGTCGGTGGCTCGTCCGACAATCCAAGAATTTCACTGCCGAATGTTTTTTCTCTTGCCCTTCCTCCGTGTCCTCTGTGTCCTCCGTGGTTCATGAATTTTTTGAGGGATACGCAAATGAAGCTGACAATAAAGAGCATCCGTGCGAGAGCTGTGTTGGTGCCGCTGAAGCGCCCGCCGATATCGGCATCGGGCGCGCTGCCGGAAGCGTCACTGGTGCTGGTGGACATGGAAACTGGCGACGGCATCACCGGGCATTCGTATCTGGCCGCGTACGGTAAGGCAATGCTGAAGCCTCTGGTCAGCACCACCGAAGCCGTGGCCGAGATGATCAAGGGCGATGCGCTGGTGCCGTATGAGATCGACGCCAAGCTGCGCAAGCGGTTCACGCTGTTCGACACGCCCGGGCTGGTCGGCCTTGCGCTCGCGGGAATCGACATGGCGGCATGGGACGCTTATGCCAAGGGACTCGGAGTGCCCCTGGTCTGCGCGCTGGGTGGACAGATCAGGCCGGTGCGTGCGTACAACAGCTGCGGTTTGTGGATCAAGGATCCGGCGTTGCTCGCGGACGAAGCTGCGGAATTGCTTTCGGAGGGCGGCTACAGCGCGGTGAAGCTGCGCATCGGGCGACCGAATTTCAAGGACGACCTGAGCGCCGTGCGCAACGTGAAGAAGCGCATCGGCGGCGACATCTCGCTCATGACCGACTTCAACCAGAGCCAGACGGTGAACGAGGCCATCCTGCGCGGACGCGCACTCGACAATGAAGGCCTGTACTGGATCGAGGAACCGGTCCGCCACGACAACTACGCCGGCTGCGCGAAGATCGCGCTGGAGGTGAAGACGCCAATCCAGATCGGCGAGAACCTGCTCAGCACCTTCGAGATGCAGAAGGCGATCGAAGCCAGGGCCGCCGAGTACTACATGCCCGACGTGCAGCGCATCGGCGGCGTGACCGGCTGGATGCGCGCCGCTGCGCTCGCGCACGCGCACCACCTGGAGATGTCCAGCCATCTGTTCCCGGAAATCAGCGCCCATCTGCTTGCGGTGACGCCGACCTGCCACTGGCTGGAGTACATGGACTGGGCCAATCCGATCCTGAAGGAGCCTTTCGAGATCAGGAACGGGAACGTGACCATCCCGGATCGCCCCGGCGCAGGCATCGCCTGGAACGAGGGCGCGGTCCAGCGGTTCGCCGCCGCGTAAAGACGGTTGGTAGTTGGCGGTTTGGGCCACGGGAGCGGAGGGCAGGCACTATTCAAAATCCCTCTGGCGTCGGACAGTTATATATACTTTCTCGCGTAGTCCCTGACGTATCCCCTCCTCTCACGGTACAGTCACGGAAGAGGGGGCGCGTGACCGAGTTGGCGGTACCTCGGTCTGCCTGCCTGCCCCCTGAGCGCTGTTCCCACCACCCGTAGACCGCCGAATTTTCCAGCCGTGCCGTTCCAGACCATGAACCCGCAACGGCAGAGTGAATTTTCGTTGACGATGCATTTTTGGTGAGCGTAGAGTGGAAGCGGAGGAGCGGCTGGTCACTGTGGTTTCTTTGCCTGTTTCAAACGAGCTTTGACGCGCCGCGACAGACGGCGCTGACGGGCCCGATGTTTGGTGAACGCTTACGGACGCGACGTTGAGTGGTCGCGCGCGCAGTTAACGCGACAGGCCGTTTACGCAAGCTGCTCCCGAATTTCCGACGGATCGGATCCAGCTTTTTACGAGCTGCGTATTTTTCAACTTGGGAGGAGTAAAAATGATGCGACTCGGCTTTTTGCTTGCCCTGCCTCTGCTGCTCACTTCACTGTCTGTTGCCGCCGACGATTCGACGAAAACGCGCGTCGGCACATGCAACGATGCCAAGAGCCAGAGGGAATACTTCTGCAATCCAGCTAATGCGGCGAGCGACAGCATGGTAGCCATCGGCACCGCTTGCACGAACGCCAAGAACAACGTCAAAGAAGCCTGTGAAGGCATTGTTGAGCCGGACAAGACCTATGAGTTCGACGACAAGAAGAAGTAGGTGTCCCGGTCAATCCACGGTTGAATTGCGCTGGCGAACGCTTCGCCACGAAAGGGGGGATCTTTGAAAACACATTCCTTGATTGGTGCGTTAGTCCTTGGACTTGCCGCAACCGTCGGCATTGCCGCGGAGAAAGACACGCGAGGCGGCACCTGCGAGGACGCGAAGAAACAGCACGAGTACTACTGTGAAGGCAAGAATGATCCAAACGACATTTTCACCCAGGCGAATATCGCGTGTAACAACGCCAAGAGGAATATGGCCGCGGCCTGCGAAGGCAAGGTTGCACCGGATGCCGAGTACAAGTTCGAAAATAAGTGAAGCGGCAGGTTTCGGCCGCGCGCCATTTTCCCATTTGAGTTTGCTTCAAGCAGTCGTGTCGAAAGTTTAGCGCGACTTTTTTCCAACGTTACGCCTAGCAAGGAGGAGTCATGACAATTCAAAGACATATTGGCGTGCATATGAGCGACGACGAGATGAAACTCGTCGCGCCGGCGGACGAGGTGGCATTTCGGTCGCCGGTTCCAACGCAGGTCGTCTCCAACGGCGAGTACAACCCGCTACCCCAGACTGAAGACCAGAAGAAGGTCGAAGGCCTGATCAAGGAAATCGCAGATACCCAGGCCAAACGCCACAACATGGATCGCCGCCAGTTCCTGGCCTCCAGCGCCGGCATGGCTGCGGCGTTCCTGGCGATGAACAAGGTTTTCGGCCCGGTTTGGAACGTCTCCGAGGCCGAGGCGGCCGACATGGAGATGTCCAACTACCGTTCGGCGCAACTTGCCAATCAGTTCATTTTCGATGACCAGACGCACTTCATCCGCGATGACTTCAAACAGGAAGGTCTGCTCGGTCTGACCAAGTGGGCGGTCGGCGCCAATGTCAACCCGGACATCATGTCGGTGCCACTGACCCTGGCGCGCTACAAGATGGACAACTACCTGAAGGAGATCTTCCTCGACAG
>CAYNFN010000141.1:0-2105 GCA_964396485.1 uncultured Alcaligenaceae bacterium | reverse complement strand
GAGCTGGGTACCCGGCTCGCCGATCGACTGCGCCGCGATCACGCCGACCGCTTCGCCGACGTTGACCAGCTGGCCGCGGCCCAGGTCGCGCCCGTAACACATGGCGCACAGACCGTAACGCGTGTCGCAGGTGAGCGGCGTGCGCACCTTGACCTCGTCGATGCCCAGCGTCTCGATGCGCTCCACCGCTTCTTCGTCCAGCAGCGTTGCGGCGGCGTAAGCGACCTGGCTGTTTTCCGGATTGACCACGTCGTTGGCAGCCACGCGGCCGAGGATGCGCTCGCGCAGCGCCTCGACCACTTCGCCGCCCTCGATCAACGCCTTCATCGCGACACCGTTGTTCGTGCCGCAATCGTCCTCGATCACCACCAGATCCTGCGTCACGTCAACCAGGCGGCGGGTCAGATAGCCCGAGTTGGCGGTCTTCAGCGCGGTATCGGCCAATCCCTTGCGCGCGCCGTGAGTCGAGATGAAGTACTGCAGCACGTTCAGGCCTTCGCGGAAGTTCGCGGTAATCGGCGTTTCAATGATGGAGCCGTCCGGCTTCGCCATCAGGCCGCGCATGCCGGCGAGCTGACGGATCTGCGCAGCGGAACCCCGCGCCCCCGAATCGGCCATCATGTAAATGGCATTGAACGATTCCTGCGACATCGGGTTGCCCTTCTTGTCCTTCATCGGCACCCACACGTTCTCCTTGGCGTCCCACTCCACCACCGGCTCCTGGCCGAGGCGCTCCATCATCGCCTTGGCGACCATGTCGCCGGCGCGGCCCCAGATGTCCACCACCTTGTTGTAGCGCTCGCCCTGCGTCACCAGGCCCGAGGTGTACTGCGACTCGATTTCCTGCACTTCCTTCTCGGCGGCGTCGATGAGTTGCTCCTTCTCCGGCGGGATCTCCATGTCGTCCACGCAGATCGAGATGCCGGCGCGGGTCGCGTAGGTAAAGCCGGTGTACATCAGCTTGTCGGCGAAGATCACCGTCTCGCGCAGGCCGCAACGGCGGAAGCTGGCGTTGATCAGCTTGGAGATTTCCTTCTTTTTGAGCGCCTTGTTGATCAGCTCGAACGGCAATCCCGACGGCAGGATCTCGGACAGAAGCGCACGACCCACCGTGGTGTCATAGCGGGTAACGCGCTCGGGCACGTTGCCGGCTTCGTCCCGGTCGAACTCCTTGATGCGCACCAGCACGCGCGCGTGCAGTTCCACCAGCCTGTTGTCGTAGGCGCGCTGCACTTCGGCGACGTCTCGGAAAATCATGCCCTCGCCGCGCGCGCCGATCTTCTGCCGGGTCATGTAGTACAGGCCCAGCACGATGTCCTGCGAGGGCACGATGATCGGGTCGCCATTGGCCGGCGAAAGGATGTTGTTCGAGGACAGCATCAGCGTGCGCGCCTCCATTTGCGCTTCCAGCGACAGCGGCACGTGCACCGCCATCTGGTCGCCGTCGAAGTCGGCGTTGAACGCCGCGCACACCAGCGGGTGCAGCTGGATAGCCTTGCCTTCGATTAGCACCGGCTCGAACGCCTGGATGCCCAGGCGGTGAAGCGTCGGGGCGCGGTTCAGCATCACCGGGTGCTCGCGGATCACCTCATCGAGGATGTCCCACACCACCGGGTTCTCGTTCTCCACTTCGCGCTTGGCCGCCTTGATGGTGCCGGCAATACCCATCACTTCCAGCTTGTGGAAAATGAAGGGCTTGAACAACTCCAGCGCCATTTTCTTCGGCAGTCCGCACTGGTGCAGCTTCAGTTGCGGCCCGACCACGATCACCGAGCGGCCGGAGTAGTCGACGCGCTTGCCCAGCAGATTCTGGCGGAAGCGGCCGCCCTTGCCCTTGATCATGTCGGCGAGCGACTTGAGCGGGCGCTTGTTGGCTCCGGTCATCGCCTTGCCGCGGCGGCCGTTATCCAGCAGCGAGTCCACCGCCTCCTGCAGCATGCGCTTCTCGTTGCGCACGATGATTTCCGGCGCCTTGAGTTCGAGCAGGCGCTTCAGCCGGTTGTTGCGGTTGATGACACGGCGGTAGAGGTCGTTCAGATCGGAAGTCGCGAAGCGCCCCCCATCGAGCGGCACCAGCGGCCGCAATTCCGGCGGCAGCACCGGCA
>CAYNFN010000140.1:0-5285 GCA_964396485.1 uncultured Alcaligenaceae bacterium | reverse complement strand
GGACGGCCGCGATGTCGTTGCCGGGGAAGCGGCCGAATTCGGCATCGACTTCCCGATTCTGGTGGACGAGACGCAACTGATCGGCGAATCGCTGGGCGTCACCCGTACGGCCGATGTGTTCGTGATCGACCCGAAAAACTGGAAACTCGTCTATCGCGGCCCGGTGGACGACCGCGTTGCCTACGGCACGCAACGCCCCGCCGCCGGGAAACACTACCTCACCGACGCGCTCGACGCGACGCTGGCCGGAAAGCCGGTCGCGGTGGCGCAGGCCGAGGCGCTGGGTTGCATCGTGAACTTCCCTGAGCGCGACCGTCGCGACGCGCACGCGAAGATCTCCTATTCCGAGCGCATCGCACCGCTGCTCGCGGATCGCTGCGCATCCTGCCACCGCGAGGGCGGCGTCGCCCCCTGGGCGATGAACGGCTACGACAAGGTGCGCGGCTTCGCGCCGATGATCCGCGAAGTGATCAGGACGAAAAGGATGCCTCCGTGGCATGCCGATCCGCACTATGGCAGTTTCGTCGGCGACCGTTCGATCAGCAACGAAGGCGCGAAAACGCTGGTGCACTGGATCGAGGCCGGCGCGCCGCGCGGAAAGGGACCGGACCCGCTCGCCGCGCTGGACACCAAATGGTCCGAGTGGACGCTGGGCAAACCGGACCTGATCGTCGAAGTGCCCGCCTACGAAGTGCCGGCCACCGGCGTGGTCAGCTACCAGTATCCGGTCGCACCCAATCCGCTTGGACGCGACGTCTGGATACGCGCGATCGAAATCCTTCCCGGAGACCGTTCGGTGGTGCATCACGTGCTGGCCGGAATCGACGATCCCGGCAACGGCGAGCGGCGCGCCATACGCGGCCAGATCGGCGAACTGGGCGGCTACGCGCCGGGCAAGAACGCGGCCCTCTACCCCGCGGATACCGGAATTTTTCTACGCCAGGAAGCGGCCTTCCGGTTCCAGATGCATTACACGCCCAACGGCAAGGCGATTACCGACGTGACCCGGGTCGGCTACTACTTCTACGACAAGCCGCCGAAGCACGCGCTCGAAATGGCGATGATTCTGGATACGTCTTTGGAGATCCCGGCCAACGCCAAGTCGCACTCGCAATCGCTCGAACAGGTGTTCGACCGCGACGTGATGCTCTACAGCCTGCTGCCGCACGCGCATCTGCGCGGGCGCGCCGCGCGATTCACCGCGCACTATCCGGACGGCAGCACGGAGATACTGCTGTCGGTGCCGAAATACGACTTCAACTGGCAGCCGCTGTATGTGTTGAACCCGTCGAAGCTGATTCCTGCCGGCACCCGTGTCGTGCTCGACATGACCTGGGACAATTCCGCACAGAACCCGGCCAATCCCGATCCCACCCAGGTGGTGCGTTGGGGAGACCAGACCTGGGAAGAAATGAACGTCGGCTGGTTTCGTTTCCGCGAGGCCGACGATGACGACCGTGCGGCAGCGGCGGCGCTCAAGGCCGGCCGGCATTCTGCCGCCCGCGCAGTGCACTAGGCCAATCGGTTGAATGGCAAGTTGCACTAAAGGATTCCGCATGCCAGGAAATAGTAGCCCCGGCAACAAACAGAAACCGGAACATCGCATTGCCCTCACGCGCGAAGCCAGGCGCGTGCGCGTCATCGCCGCCGGCGAGACCATCGCGGAGAGCAGCGACGCGATCACTTTGAACGAATCGACCTACCCGCCGGTCTATTACTTCCCGCGCAAGGACGTGCGCATGGACAATCTCGTGCGAACCGATCACCACACCTACTGTCCGTACAAGGGCGAGGCCTCGTATTTCAGCATTTCCGCGGGCGGACGGACGATCGAGAACGCCGTTTGGAGCTACGAGCACCCTTATGACGAGATGGCCGAGATCAAGGCGTACCTAGCCTTCTATCCGCGGAAACTCGACCTGATCGAGGCAGGCTAGCGCGCGGACCTGTCTTCACATATCGTCCGCACACGGTCAAAGGAGTTCCGCATGAAACCAGTGTCAAAATCCCGATCCTTCGCCCTATGGCTTGCGGTTTTCGCGCTGGCGGGCTGTGCCACCACGTCGCACGTCATCACCGGAAAACCTCGCGCGTCGATCGACCCATCGCAAGTGACGCTGTATTCTGTCGCGCCTCCGAAGTACGAAGAGATCGCCGTCATCGAGGCCTCCAGCCGCTCGTCCTTCTCGTTCGGGGACCAGCAGAAAATGGACGCAGTCATCGAGCGGCTCAAGAAGGAAGCCGCTTCGCTGGGCGCAAACGGCGTGTGGCTACAGCGCACCGGGTCGGACGGTGGCGGTGGAGGTGTCGGCGCCGGCGTCGGCACGGGTATCGGCGGCGGCGGGGTCTCCATCGGCACCAGCATCTTCACGACCAGCGCGAACAAGACCGGGCGCGGGCTCGCAATCTACGTTCCGCCGGAATCGCGGTAACTGCGGCAGCCGGACGTGGCCCAACCCCCGCCCAACCACGGGATTTCACGCCCCGAACCGGCGTCAAGGATCGCTGCGCCGCATTCCGCTGTAGCGGATCCGTAAGATTACATAAGGGGAGACGCCGATGATTGCGGTGATCTTTGAGGTATGGCCGGCCGAAGGACGTGCCGCAGAGTATTTTGATCTCGCGGCTGCTCTCAAGGCCGACCTGGAGAAGATCGATGGATTCGTATCGGTCGAGCGTTTCGAAAGCCTGACCACACCGGGCAAGTATCTGTCACTGTCGTTCTGGCGTGACGACGAGGCGATTCGCAGATGGCGAAATCTCACGGAGCATCGAATGGCCCAGGCAAGAGGCCGCGGCGGGGTGTTTGCCGACTACCGGCTGCGAGTGGCCTCGGTGATGCGCGACTACGGGATGAACGAGCGCGCCGGCGCGCCGCAGGATAGCCGCACGACGCACGGGTAACATGCGGACGGCGGCCAACAGAAAGGGCACCTGAAAAAAGCGCTCAACACGGAGGGCACGGAGGACACGGAGGAAAACCAGAAACGAGGGAAAACATGTGGGGGTTAAAAGCAGGTCCGGTGCCGAAGTGACCTCCGATGGCATGAATTAATTATCGAAGGTACATTTTCTGCTCTTGCCTTTCCTCCGTGTCCTCCGCGTCCTCCGTGGTTAAGTGGTGTGGGTGTGAAATGGGGTCAGACTTGTGAAATGGGGTCAGACTCGATTTCTTTTGCCAGCCGGAAATAGGTCAGACGCTTTCTTTATCTCCGCTCGTTCGTCGTTGCGACAATTCTATAAATCGAGTCTGACCCCATTTCTCTAACACGAGCGACACGAGCGGCCAATTTGAGACATCCGTCAGGTCAGCAAGATCACTTCTTCGATCAAAATCGTGCGACCCGCCGGCTTCGTCCAATCTGATGTGCTCGGCTTATGCGAGCTCAGCAAGAAGAGTTTTTGCTTCCTTCAAGTCCTTCGTGTCGAACCCTTCGGTGAACCAACCGTAGATCGGCGCGAGCAGTTTATGCGCCTTCTTGCGCTTGCCCTGGCTTTGCCACAGCCTCGCGAGGCTCGTTGAAGTACGCAGCTCCCAGGATTTCGCCTGCTGCTGGCGCGCCCAGTCGAGCGAGGCGAGGTAGTTCTTCTCGGCGCCTTTGCGGTCGTCCTTGAGCGAGAGCATCCAGCCCTTGAGGCGCAGGATCTCGGCGTAGTGGATGCGCTCTTCCCAGCCCGGACGTTCGATCTGCGCGATCTGCTCGTCGATGAGTTGGAGCGCACCGTCGAGGTCGCCCAATACCGCCATCGCCTCAGCCAGGACCGACTTCAAATAAGGACCGTAGGCCTTGCCACCACTTGCATCCCAGAACGCCAGACCTGCCTTCAGCGGCGCGATGCCTTCAGCCGTTTTGCCTTCACGGATGAGCGCCATGCCACGCCGGATGGGCGCCATGCACACGGAAAAAAAGGGCATGCCGTGCTCTCGTCCTAGCCGGTCGGCTTCCTCGGCGCGTTTGCGCAGCGCCTCAGACTCGCAGCGATAGTCGAACAAATCTGCACCAAAGGTGAGTGCGAAACCGAGGTCGAAGGGATGACCACGGCGGCGGGCATGCTCGTCCTTGTCGTCGCTGAGCCGTACGGCTTGATCGGGGTAGCCCAGTATCCAGGTCCAATGCGTAGCGAAGATGTCCACCAAAGTCTTCGGGTCTTGATTGAGGACGTCCGCCAGGTGGTGATGCTTCTCCTGGTCGTAGAGGGCCAGCACCCGGTCACGATGCTCACGGGCTTTGGTCAGCTCGCCGATCCAGAAGTACGCCGCTGCGATGGAGTGCCCACCGATCAGGAGGTCCTCGTCGCCACTCATCTTCGCGGCGGTGAGCATCTCCTCTGCCCAATGAAGGGACGCCGCTGCGCGGCCCTGAGACATGACGTTCAGCCAGAGCCCATATAGGATTGGCAGAAGCGCGTCTGTGCGCTCGAGCGACCTCGCCAGGGTCAGTGCCGGGTGCAGGCTGGTCCAGACCTCAGCGACTGGCCAGCCTTTGAGCGCCGTCCACGCTGTTCCAAGCGGGGTGCGCAGCCCCAGCTCGCTGGCATCTCGCTCGCGTGAGTGCGGGAGGATGGCAATCAGTTCCAGGCCATGGTTGAGATGGGAGATGGCCTCGCTCAGAGCCATTCGCTTTAACGCCAGCTCGCCCGCCATGCGCCAGTGCGGCACGGCGCGCTCGGCGAGCCCTGCCTGCGTGAGGTGATGCGCCAACACCTCGGGCTCGGTAGTCTTGATGCTCGGGAAGCGCTCCTCGATTATCCGGGCAATCTTTCCGTGCAAATCCTGCCGTCGGCTCTTGAGCAGCGAGTCGTAGGCCGCGTCCTGCACCAGCGCATGCTTGAAGGTGTAGGTCGCCTCCGGTGGCGTGCCACGCCGGAACGCAAGCCCCGAGTCAGTGAGTTGCTGGAGTGCGCTATCGAGCTCGCTCTTGGTCCTCGGCGCCACAGCTTCGATTAGCTCATAGCTGAACTCGCGTCCGATGGCGGCTCCGATCTGGGCGATCTCCTTCACGGGCATGAAGCGATCCAACCGCGCCATCAGCGAGTCTCTGAGCGTGGCCGGAATGGTGACGGTGTGGGCAGAGCCGACGTATTCGTAGCGATCTCCCGCGTCTTTCAGCTCACCGGATTCGAGGATGGACTTGGTGAGCTCCTCCACGAACAGCGGTACGCCGTCGGTCTTGGCGAGGATCTGCTCGAGCAGCGCTGCAGGGAGCGCTTTGCCGCCCGCGAGTCTGGACACCATCGCGCCGCTCTGTGCGCGGGTGAGCTTGGACAAGTTCAAGCCAATGACA
>CAYNFN010000139.1:0-20488 GCA_964396485.1 uncultured Alcaligenaceae bacterium | reverse complement strand
GCCACCAGAATCTGGGTCTTCACGATATCCACGCCGGTGATCATCTCGGTCACCGGATGCTCCACCTGCACCCGCGTGTTCATCTCGATGAAGTAGAACTCGCCCTTCTCGTAGAGGAACTCGAAGGTGCCCGCGCCGCGATAACCGATCTTGCGGCACGCCTCGGCGCAGCGCTCGCCGATGCGGACGCGCTCCTTCATCGGTATCAGGGGCGCCGGTGCCTCCTCGATGATCTTCTGGTGGCGGCGCTGCATCGAACAATCGCGGTCGCCGAGAAAGACCGCATTGCGGTGCTCATCGGCGAGCACCTGGATCTCGACGTGACGCGGAGTCTCGAGGAACTTCTCCATATACACCGTCGGGTTGCCGAATGCGGCCTTCGCTTCCTGCCGGGTCATCGTAACCGCGTTGACCAGCGCCGCCTCGGTATGCACCACCCTCATGCCGCGTCCGCCGCCGCCGCCGGCCGCCTTGATGATCACGGGATAACCGATCTTGCGCGCCACCTTGACGATTTCCTGCGCCTCCTCGGGCAGCGCGCCTTCCCCTCCAGGCACAACCGGCACGCCGGCCTTGGTCATCGCCTGCTTGGCGCTCACCTTGTCGCCCATCAGCCGGATGGTGTCGGGCCTCGGCCCGATAAACACGAAGCCGCTTTTTTCCACCCGCTCGGCAAAGTCGGCGTTCTCGGACAGAAAGCCGTAGCCCGGGTGAATCGCCTCGGCGTCGGTCACTTCGGCGGCGCTGATGATCGCCGGCACGTTCAGGTAGCTTTCCGAGGCGGCGGCCGGGCCGATGCACACCGACTCGTCGGCAAGACGCACGTACTTGGCGTCGGCGTCGGCCACCGAGTGCACCGCGACCGTCTTGATGCCCAGTTCGCGGCAGGCGCGCTGTACGCGCAGCGCGATCTCACCGCGGTTCGCTATGAGGATTTTTTCGAACATGGAAAGCTTAGCGCGCGCCGCCTGGAAAAACCAGGCCGGGCGGGTCGATGCTCAACTGATCAGGAATAGCGGCTGGCCATACTCGACCGGCTGGCCGTTCTCCACCAGCACGGACTTGATCACGCCACCCAGGTCGGCCTCGATTTCGTTCAGCAATTTCATTGCCTCGATGATGCACAGCGTATCGCCGGCATTGACCGATTGCCCGATTTCCACGAAAGGCTTGGCGCCGGGCGCCGACGAGCGATAGAAGGTGCCGACCATGGGTGATTTCACCACATGCCCTTCAGGCTCGGCTGGGGCTCCGGGCGCCGCTGCCGGCGCGAGCGCGGCTGCGGCCGCACCCGGAGCCGCCGTCATCATGCTCGTGGCCTGGGGCATCGTCATCACCGCCGTCTGCACCGCATTGCCGGCACGGTTGATCCGTACTTTTTCCTCGCCCTCCGTGATCTCCAGTTCGGCGATTCCGGATTCCTGCACCAGCTCGATCAGCTTCTTGAGTTTCCTCAAGTCCATATGGGCGGGCCCCTATTTCCTGGCTGAATAGGTCAGTGCGCACTGCAACGCGTACTCATAGCCCTGCGACCCCAGTCCGCAGATCACCCCGACAGCTTGGTCGCTGAAATAGGAGTGGCGCCGGAAGGGCTCGCGCGCGTGCACGTTGGATAGATGCACTTCGATGTAGGGAATGCGCACCGCGGCGAGCGCATCGCGAAGCGCCACGCTGGTATGGGTATAGGCTGCCGGATTGATGATGACGAAATCGACGCCGGCAGGGCCGGCTTTGTGGACGCGCTCGACCAGCTCAGCCTCGGAGTTGCTCTGAAAGCTGTCGAGCTTGGCCCCGGCTTTCAGCGCCAGCGCCAGCAAACGCTTGTTGATCTCCGACAGGGTTTCGGCTCCATAGATCTCCGGCTCGCGAGAGCCGAGAAGATTGAGGTTGGGGCCATGCAGAACGAGAACCTTTCTGGGGCGTACAGGGCCGGAGGAAGCCGCCTTGCCACCCTTCGAGGCGTTTTTCATGGCGGCAAGTTTGCCGCCGTTTCCGGGAATTTGTCCAGTTTTGGCGGGATTTTGGCCCATTCAACGGGCCTGGATCTTGCGTTTCGGGGCCGCTGATCGAAGGCATGGGCGCACCTTCGTCGATGCTGCGGTGTGGTCCGGAGTGAACCCCAGCCCAATGCGTCAGAACCCGCACACATCGCGGGTTTTAAGCGCTGTTCGTAGAATTTGACGTGTATTGCGAAACGTTCGAAGCGATATTCACAGGGCCGGCTGGATGATCGCGGTCAGTTTTTGCTCGTTCAACCCGCCCAGCTCGGTCCCAATCAACCGGCCTTCGCGATCGAGAATGACCGTGAATGGTAGGCCGCCAAGTTCGTTGCCGGCGACCCTGGCGAGCTCGATCGCGTCCATTTCGCCGATAAGAACCGGATAGTTCATGCGGTACTTGACAGCAAATTCGCGCACTTTAACCGGATTATCAACGGCGATCCCGACAAATTGCAGCCCTTGGTCGCCGAGTTTTTCCTGCATCCGGACGAATTCGGGGATTTCCTTCAGACACGGCGGACACCAGGTCGCCCAGAAATTCACCACCATGACCTTGCCCCGCCATTGGGCCAATGCCTGGGATTTGCCTTCCATGTCGGGAAGCGAGGCTGCCATCAGCCGAGCTACATTGCCTGAAACCGGCGCCCCGCCCCTGTTCCAGGTGTGCAGCCAGAAACCGGCCGCGAGCGCCGAAACGAAGGCGAGCACCAGAAGCGCGATCCGGGCGGCTCTTTTCATCGGGACGGTGCCGCGTCCCGCAACCGCAATCTCAGATTCGAGGCATTGCCTTCGGAGCTGACGGCTTCACCGGACGATCGCGCCGGAACCAGCCATGCCGTTTGGGTCAGCGGGAGGTAGCACACGCCGACATCGGCGCAACCCTGGGAAACCGCCTTCAGCGTAAAGCCCCCGGCCGATTTCACCGCCAGCCTGATGACCAGTTCGCCGCGATAGGTCTCGACCCGCCCGAAGAATTCGTCTTCCTTGATCTTGCCGGGTGGAAACCGGGCTTCGCCTAGCCCGACCGATCGTGGAATCGCGGTGAACCGGAACTTGTCGCGATACATGTAATAGCCGTCGGCGATGCGATAGCGCAACTCCACGAGTCCGGGTTCGATGAGCCTGGCCGAGAACCGGAACGCCTGCTCGGGCGCCAACAGGTCGTCGGCAGCGGCCGGCGATAACGCACATGCAGCGCATGCCGCCAGCAGCATTTCGGCAAAAAATCTTGCGCTGATGCGCCGGTTCATTCGGTGGAAAAGGGGGCCTTATTCGGCGGCTGATTCGGCAGCGACCCAGCCCAGATATTCGCCCAGACCGGCCACAACAGGGACACTGACGATCTCGGGAAGTTCATACGGGTGGTTGGCGCGGATCGCGGCTTCGACGCGCGGATAACGCGAAGCCACCGTCTTGATCAGCACCGGTACCTCGGTCGCCGTCTCGATCCTGCCCTGCCAGCGATAGACCGATGAGCACGGTGCCAGCACGTTGACGCAGGCGGCGAGCCGCTGCTCCACCAGCAACTGCGCCAGCTTCCTGGCCGCCGCAAGGTCCGGCAAATTGGTCAACACCACGACGACTTCGCCGCCAGCGCCGGACACGTCATTGTCCACGGGAAAGTACTCCGGGCAGTTACGTCGCGCCGGCCGCTGCGGATGCGTCGTTCACGTCGATCGAGGCCGCGCGGCAACGACGCCTTGCGCGACCGACGGATAGCGCAGCCTCACCCGCAACTCTTTTTTCAGGCGGCGGTTGGCAAGGCGCCGGGATTCGCGCATGAAAGACAGCGTGCTTTCCGGAATCTCCCGCTCCGCGGCTTCGCGACTGATCCGAGGCGGGTGCGGCAGACCGAACTGGTCCGCGACCAGGTCGAAGTAGTCGCCCATTTTTATCCATGAGTCGTCGCAAGCGTTGTACGCACGTCCGCCGCGGCCGCGACTCAATGCCGCCATCACAGTGCGGGCGAGGTCATCGGCATGGATGTGATTGGTATACGGATCGTGCGCGGTCTCAAGCGCCGGCGTGCCGGCTTTCAGCCGCGCAAGCGGCAGTCGTTCTGCGGCGTAGATCCCGGGCACGCGCAGGATGCTGACATGCACACCGGTCTGCGCGCCCCATGCGCGCAGTTGCCGTTCAGCATCCAGGCGGCGCCGGGCGCGATCGCTCGAGGGTTTCGCTCCCCGGGTCTCGTCCACCACCGCACCGCCGCAATCCCCATAGACGCCACTGGTGCTGATGTACGTCATTCGCTGTGGTAGACTGCCGCCCTTTGCGAGTGCCCGAACCAGGTTGGCGGTGCGCGTGTCGCGCGTTCCCGATCCCGGCGGCGGGGCGAAATGCACCACGTCCTGCGCCAGGCCGGCGAGCCGGTCCAGCGTCTCTGGACGATCCAGATCTCCGGCCACCGGAACGATCCCTTCGGCACGCAACAGCGCATGCCGGTTCTCCGAGTGGGTCAGCGCGTAAATGCGCCAACGCCCCCGCAGCGCACGCACCATGCGCAGTCCGACGTCGCCACAGCCGATAATCAACAACCTTCTCATGCCAGCATTTTAACCCGGAGCCCGGCCCCAGCGTCTGCGAACTGCCATGGCCCACCAGGTCACGATCAAACCCAGCAATCACGTTGTCGCCATCGGCGAAGGCGAAACCGTACTTGCCGCCGCCCTGCGCGAAGGCATCACGCTTCCGTATGGCTGCCGCAACGGCGCCTGCGGCGCCTGCAAGGGAAAAGTCCTCGAAGGCAAGGTGGACTATGGCAATGCGCAGCCGCACGTCCTTGCCGATTTCGAAAAGAAGGCGGGGCTGGCGCTGTTTTGCCAGGCCAAACCGTTGTCCGACCTGGTGATCGAGGCGCGCGAAATCAGCGGCGTGGGCCAGCTTGAGATCCGCAAGCTGCCGTGCCGGATTCAGGAGATGCGCAAGGTCGCTCCCGACGCGATCGTGCTCAGACTGAAGTTGCCGGCGAACGAGCGCCTGCAGTTCCTGGCGGGGCAGTATATCGACATTCTGATGAAGGACGGTAAGCGCCGTTCCTACTCGATTGGCAATCCGCCGCACGACGACGAATACATCGAGCTGCACGTGCGCAACATGGCAACGGCGCCTTCACCGACTACGTATTCAACAGAATGAAGGAAAAGGACATCCTGCGTTTCGAAGGGCCGCTGGGCACGTTCTTCATGCGCGAGGATTCGGACAGGCCGATCATCTTGGTGGCGAGCGGCACGGGTTTCGCGCCCATCAAGAGCATCATAGAGCACGCCTTCCACCTGGAGACAACCCGCCAGATGGTGCTGTACTGGGGCGGGCGCCGGCCGGTGGACATCTACATGGGCGAACTCGCCGCCCGCTGGCAGCAGCAGCACGACAATTTCAGCTTCATCCCGGTGATTTCGGACGCGCTCCCGGTGGACAGCTGGAGGGGGCGTAGCGGCTTCGTGCACCGCGCCGTCATGGATGACTTCCCCGACATGAGCGGCTATCAGGTTTACGCCTGCGGCGCTCCGGTGGTGGTGGAATCCGCGCACCGGGACTTCACCACTCTGTGCAAGCTTCCCGACGACGAGTTCTACTCCGACGCCTTCACGCCGTCTGTCGATCTCACGCCCGCTGCTTGAATCTCAAATCCTCACCGCAAAGGCGCAAAGACGCAAAGGGAACGCAAAGGAAAACAAACACGGAGCTATACGAAAGGCGTCCGAGCCAAAGTTGATTTTCGACCCGGGATTCGTATTTCTTTGCGTGGTTTTCTTTGCGCCTTTGCGCCTTTGCGGTGAAAGACCTAGAAGGTCTGGTTAGCCGCTGTTGCGCAGTCCGGCGGCGATGCCGTTGATGGTCAGCAGGATTGCGCGCTTGATGCGCTCCTGGGTTTCCCCCGAACGGTAGCGCCGCAGGAGCTCGACCTGCAGGTGGTTGAGCGGGTCGATGTAGGGCGAGCGGTTGCGCAGGCTGCGCGACAGTGCCGGGTTGGCCTCCAGCAGTTCTCCCTGTCCGGTGATCGCCAGCAGCCAGCGCACCGTGCGCTGCCACTCATCCTGGATGCGCGAAAAGATGCGCTCGCGCAGCTCGCCATCGGTGACCAGTTCGGCGTAGCGCGAGGCGATGCTGATGTCGCTTTTCGCCAGCAGCATGTCCATGTTCGACAGCAGCGCGCGGAAGAAGGGCCAGTCGCGGTACATCTCGCGCAGCAGTTCCAGGCCGCCGTCCCCCTTGCGTACCGCCAGCGCTTCCACCGCCGCACCGAACCCGTACCATCCCGGCAGCATCATCCGCGACAGCGACCAGGAAAATACCCAGGGGATCGCGCGCAGGTCTTCGATGCGGTCGGTTTTCTTGCGCGAAGCCGGGCGGCTGCCGACGTGCAGGTCGGCGACTTCGGTGATCGGGGTCGCGGTGCGGAAGAACTGCAGGAATCCCGGGGTCTCGTACACCAGGCTCCGGTACGCCGAGAACGCAGTTGCGCTCATTTCCTGCATCACTTCGAGATACGCAGCCCTCTCAATGGCGACGGGTTCGAGCAGCGTCGCCTCGAAGGTGGCGGCCACCAGCGTTTCCAGATTGCGCCGGCCGATGTCGGGATCGGAGTATTTACTGGCGATCACCTCGCCCTGCTCGGTGATTCTGATCTGGCCGGCAACGCTGCCCGGCGGCTGCGCAAGCACCGCCTGGTAGCTTGGTCCGCCGCCGCGTCCCACCGTACCGCCGCGGCCATGAAACAGGCGCAGCTCGACGTCGTGGCGCGCAAACACCTTCACCAGTTCGACTTCCGCCTTGTACAACTCCCAGTTCGCGGTGAGGAAACCTCCGTCCTTGTTGCTGTCGGAGTAGCCGAGCATCACCTCCTGCACGTTGCCGCGGCTCGCCAGCAGCGCCCGGTAGTAAGGAACCGCGAACAACTGGTCCATGATCGGGCCGCAACCCTGCAGGTCGTTGATGGTCTCGAACAGCGGAATGATGTTGACGTCGAGGCGAGGCGTCTCGCCGGGCTGCAGCAGCCCGACTTCTTTCAGCAACAACGCCACCTCGAACACGTCGCTGACGCCGTCGGCCTTGGAGATGATGTAGTTCGGCAACGCCTCTGCACCGTAGCGGCGATGCGTGTCTGCTGCAGTGTCAAGGATGGCGAGCTCCTTGCGGACGTCCTCGCTGTAGGCAAGGTAAGGCGAGCGCAACAGCCGCGGCAGCCTCAATTCCTCGAGCAGCCAGGCGCGGCGTTCCACTTCCTGCAAGGCGGCGTAACCCTCGCGGCGCGCCCCGAGCGCGAACAGTTCGGCGACCACCTGCTCGTGTACGCCGCTGTGCTGACGCATGTCGAGCGGCGCCAGATGAAAGCCGAAAATGACCGCGGCACGGTGCAGGCTGCGCAGCCTCCCGCGCGCCACCCGCTCCGAACCGTTGGCCGCCAGAGAATCGGCCAGCAACGCCAGGTCTTGTGCAAATTCCGCGCTGTCCCGGTAGGGCGGCGCCTCGGCGATCGCGCGGCGATCGGGCACGTGATGGTCGAGCAGCCGCGAGGTCGCGGCGAGCCGTGCGTAGATGCCGGTGAGCGCGCGCCGATAGGGCTCGTCGCGGCGATGTTCCGAGGTGTCCGGCGACTGCGCCGCCAGTTGCTCGAGTTCGGGCGTGGTTTCGACGATGCGCACCGACTGGGACAGTTCGCCGCCGAGCCGATGGATCTCCTCGAAGTAGAAATCCATCGCCGTCGAGGAATGACGGGTCAGCGCGTGATGCATCACTTCGTGAGTCACGTAGGGGTTGCCGTCGCGGTCGCCGCCGATCCAACTGCCCAGCTTCAGGAAACCGGCCAGCGGCGCGCGCCCGAAGCCTTGTTGCGCCAGCAGGTCCTCGATCTCCGCATACAGCCGCGGCAGTTGCCGCAGGAAAGTGTACCGGTAGTACGACAGGCCGTTCTCGATCTCGTCGTTCACCGTCAACCGCAGCTCTCGCAGCACCCGGGTCTGCCACAACGTCAGCACCACGCGACGCAGCGCCTCTTCGTTCTGCGCCAGCTCGTCGGGCGTGAGTTGCATGCGGTCCCGTTCGGTGAGCAGCCGGGCGATCTCCGACTGGCAGTCGAGAATGCTCTTGCGTTGTACTTCGGTGGGATGCGCGGTCAGCACCGGCGAGATCAACGCGTCGCGGAAAAAGGCCCTGACCTTCTCCGCCGGCAACCCGGCAGCGCGGCCACGGGCCAGCGCCAGGGCAATGCTTCCCTCCTGCGGCGGCGAACCCGCGATCAGGTGCGCGCGACGGCGGCGATTGTGATGCTGGTCCTCGGCGATATTGGCAAGTTGCGAAAAGAAACTGAACGCCCGCACCACCGCGATGGTGCGCACCGGATCGAGCTTGTTGAGCGTGGTTTCGAGTTCGCGCCTGGCGCCCGGGTCGCGGTCGCGGCGGAAGCGGATGGCGTTTTGCCGGGTGCGTTCGATGAGATCGAATACCGCGTCTCCCTCCTGTTCGCGCAGGGTGTCGCCGAGTATGCGTCCAAGGAGGCGAATATCCTCTCGCAGCGGCGTTTCCTTGTCCGGGACGACCGGATTCTGGCCGGGTGCATTCATCAAATGCCTCTCAAAGGCGTTTCACCGCATCAGAGCACCGGCTGCCTGCGTCCGCCGCCGTAGTGCTGCAACTGGCCGAGCGTGACCTCGAGCGCCTTCTGGTAGTGGGCGGCAGCCTGTTCGAGCTTGCCTTCGCGCTCCAGCAGGCGCGCCAGCTCCAGGTGCGCCGAATACGTGGGCTCGATCGACAGGCTTGCCTCGAGATAACTGCGGGCCTTGCCCCACAAACCCTGGTGCGCGCAAAGCCGGCCCAGGGTGAGCAACAGCACCGCATCGCGCGGCTGCGCCTGAAGCCACTTCTCGGCACGTTCCAGTTGCTGCCGGACGTCTTCCCTCAGGCATTCTGAATACAGCGCCAGGAGTCCCTGGTCCCAGATCCGCTCGACGCCGTCCTCGACGATACGATGCGCCTGCGCACACGCACCAAGATCTACGAAGCACCGTGCCGCCGCCGCAGCGATGCGCGGCTCATGCCGGTCCTGCACCGGCAGCTTGTCCCAGTATTCGCGTAGCGCTTTGCCATCCAGAGCCGTGAGCTTCAGGTTCTCGATGATCGCGTGACGGCGCAGTTGCGAGACCACCGGCCGTTCGAACACCTTGCGCTTTTCCAGTTGCGGGATCAGCGCCAGCACGCGGTCCCAGTTCTTTGCCATCTGCTGCGCGCGCAGCTCCAGCCGCAAAGCGGCCGTGTGGCTCTCCGGCAGCCGCTTCAGCACATCGAGCGCGTCGTGGTAGCGGCGTTCGTCCAGCAGCATTTCTGCCTGCGCGATCAATCGCATGCTGTCGTCGACGGGATCGTGGCCGGCGGCCTTGGCCAAATAATCGTCGCGGGTGGAAAACGCGCGCATGCCGTGCGCGGCGCGCGCCGCCAAAATGGCGGAAAGGGTCGGCGACTCACCCGCCTTGAGCGCCGCAGCGGCCGCCTTCTCGGCCTTGCCGAAGCGGCCTTCGAAGAAATTGACCAGGGCCTCGTTGAAAGCGGCACGCGCCCGGTTTTCGTTGCGGCGCTTGAGGTAGGCCCGCACCCGACCCGGCATGGCGATCGAAATCATGATCGCGCGCATCACCAGATACGCGACCACCACGGCCACTGCTGCGATGAGAATCGCCAGATTAAGCGAAAGCTCGACGCGCCATGGCGGCAGCACCAGCAGTAAGTAGCCGTTGTTGTAGCGCGCCGCCAGCACCAGTCCGACGGCGGCGGCAAAAAGTCCGACTACCCACAACAGACCCCGCATCAGTCTGCCCCCTGCATCGGATAGCGAGTCATTCTCAGCGCACAGTGCGCTCGCGCACCATCCTGAGATTGCGCGCTGCGTCCAGGCTCGCGGAGATGTCCGGTAGCTCGATGCCGACCTCTGACTGCGCCAGCTGCTTCAGGGTGGACAACGCGGCGGCCACCGGTTTGCTGCCGGTGTCGTAGTAGCGTTGCAACCAGTCCGAAGCCGCGTCGAGATCCGACTTGAAGCTTGTCTCGTCGCGCGTCAGCAATGTCAACCGCGCCCCGAGCAGACGCAGCTTCAGATTCTCGCGCAGGAAGAATGCCTGCTCCGGGGACAGCAGCGGCGCCTCCGGTTTTTCGGCATTCTGGATGCGCACCAGGCGACGCAGATCCTGTTTGGTTTCGCGCCACAGATTGGCCCAGAATTCCCCGCTCGCCGGCGCAGCCGCATCGTTGGCCGGCTGCGGTCGCTGCTCCATGGCCAAGGGCAACACATCCACCGCCGTCATCACGTTGTCCAGACGCAGCGCCATGCCGACCACGTCCACGTACGGCGCGGCCTTGAGCCGCTCCATATCCTTGCTGATCACCCGCCGCAATGCGGTCAACTGCGGGCGATCCATACGCGCCAGGCGCGCATCCGCAGTCTCCAGCGCGATCAGCGCGGCTTTGACGTTGCCGGCAAGCTGGAGTTGCTGGTTGGCGATCAGCAGTGCCTGCTCGACTTCGGCCAGCACCCATTCGTCGCGGCTGCCCGACAAATCCCTGTAGCGCGATTCGAGCGCCAGACGCTGGTTCTGGGTTTCCACCATGCGCGCCTCGAGCTGTCCGAGCCGCGCCACCACGTCGCGCAATTCGTCGCGCAACTGCCCGGCAAGCGACCGCGTTTCGCGGCTCAGGGCATCGGCTTGGGCAAGACGCCTGGCCACGTCCTGCTGGAGTACGTCGAAGCGCTTGCGTGCGTCATACCACTGCCACGCGGCCAGCGCAGTCGCGGTCAACGCCAGCAGCAACGCCAGGACGGCAAGTCGCGAGCGTCGCCGCGGCTGTAACGCAGCCCGTGTATCCGCAACGAGTTGCTGTTCGCTTGATGGTTCGGCCATATTTCCCGGAAAAAAAACGGTCAGGTCACGGGGTGAACCCGGCGCAGTCTTGCAAACCAGGTCTCCAGTCCCGTCGCCAGCGCCTCGTCTCCCATGCCGGCGACGAAAACCTTGTGCACGCCCAAGGCAAACGCGGTAGCGGCCACGCGCGGATGGGAGACGAACATTGGAGTCTGGCACAACCACGGCCGGCATGCTTCTCCGGCCATGTCGAAGAGATTGATCACGATTTCCGAACTGGTGGCGAGGCAGGCCCGGAGCCTTCCTTGCTGCCACAGTGGCATCAGTTCTGCCAGGTCGTGCCGGGGTCTTGCGCGCCGGTAGCATTCCACGTATTCGACGTCGGCACCTCGCTGGCGCAGTGAATCGCCGAGCAACTCACGCCCGCCCTGCCCGCGAAAAATCACCACACTCTTTCCGGCGAACTGCAACTCGGACAACGCATCGAGCAAAGCCTCGCTGTCGAAATCCGCTTGCGGCGTGATCATCTCGCGCACGCCGAATTTTTTCAACTCGGCGGCGGTTCCAGGCCCCAGCACGGCCACGCGCATGCCGGCAGGCAGGCCGCCTGCCTGCGCGATGCGCCGCATCGCCAGCCGCGCTGCGTTCGGGCTGGTGAATATCGCCAGGTCGAACTGCGCCAGCCGCTTCAGTACCGGCGCAGTCGCAGCATCCGGTAGCGCCACGATCTCCATCGCCGGAACCAGCAGCGCTTCACCGCCGAGGCTGCGAATCAGTTCGGCCAACCGCTGCGATTGATGCACGGGCCGGGTTACCAGGACACCGATGCCCGCCAGCGGCTGCCCGTCTCCCGTCGCGCGCACGCGTGTTATCCGCCCAGCGCCGCGAGGATTTCGCGCGCACCCTTGGCAATCAGGCGCTCGGCAAGAGCTTGGCCGAGATCGGCAGGCGAATCTGCCGCCGAACCGGCGATCTCGTCGTACACCATGCGCACGCCATCGGGACTGGAGACGAATCCGCGCAGCCGGGCCCGGCCGTTGTTCAACTCGGCATATCCGCCCAGCGGCACCTGGCAGCTGCCCGCGAGCGCGCGGCTCACCGCCCGTTCGGCCTCCACGCACCAACGGGTGGCGGCATCGTCAAGCGGCGCGATCGCCGCAACCAGGTCGCTGCGTTCTGCGCGGCACTCGATGCCGAGCGCGCCCTGGCCGACTGCGGGAAGGCTCTGTTCGGGCGTAAGCAGGCAGGCGATGCGGGCAGACAGGCCAAGGCGCTTGAGTCCTGCCGCCGCGAGGATGATCGCGGCGAACCGCCCATCATCGAGTTTGCGCAAGCGCGTCAGCACATTGCCGCGCAACGGCTCGACCTCGAGAAGAGGAAAACGCGCACGCAACTGGCTTTCGCGCCGCAGGCTGGAGGTGCCGACGCGGCTTCCCGGCGGCAGGCTCTCCAGGTCGCGGTAGTCGTTGGAGACGAATGCGTCGCGCGGGTCTTCGCGCTCGGTGATGGCGGCGATCGTGAACCCGGAAGGCAGATTCATCGGCACGTCTTTCATCGAGTGCACCGCGATATCCGCCTCGCCGGATTCCAGCGCGGACTCCAGTTCCTTCACGAACAGGCCCTTGCCGCCGATCTTGGCAAGCGAGGTGTCGAGCATGCGGTCGCCCTGCGTGGTTACGCCCAGCAACTTCGTCTCGACTCCGGCGTAGAGCGCGTGCAGACGCCCCTCGATGTGGCGCGCCTGCCACAAGGCGAGCGGGCTTTCGCGGGTGGCGATGACGATTCGGGGCGGAAGACTCTTGGCAGATGACAAGGGTTTGGATCCAGGTGGACGGCAAACTCGGGCCGCCATCGCAATATCTGTAGCGGTCCAGAAAAGCCCTATTTCTTCAACCGGCCTGGGCCGGTCGGTACAAACACATCACTTCTCCAACAGGCTTCGTAGCATCCACGCGGTTTTTTCATGAACCTCCATTCTTTGGGTCAGAAGATCCATGGTCGGCTGGTCGTTGCCGCTCTCGGCGGCAGGAAAAACCTTGCGCGCCGTACGCGTGATCGCTTCGTGTCCCTCCAGCAGGATCTTGATCATGTCCTGGGCCTTGGGCACGCCGGGTGTTTCCTTGATCGAGGCAAGCCTGGAAAACTGGACGTAGGTCCCGGGCGCCGGCGCGTCCAGCGAGCGGATGCGCTCGGCGATCAGATCGACGTTGTTCCACATCTCGGTGTACTGGGTTTCGAACATCAGATGCAGCGTCTGGAACATCGGACCGGTCACGTTCCAGTGAAAATTATGGGTCTTCAGGTACAGCGTGTAGGTGTCGGCAAGCAGCTTCGACAAGCCATCGACGATCTGTACCCGGTCTTTCTCTTTGATGCCAAGATCGGCAGCCATTTTTGATTCCCCTGCGTCTGGGTTGAAGAGGACCTGCGCCCGTTTCGAATCATAGGACAATTCTTCGCCGTTTTCAGCGGGACTTGCGCGATGCTGTTCCTAGAGATCGCGTGTGCCGCGAACGCGCACGGCGTCGCGGGCACGCATGAGTTCCCGGTAGTCGTCCGAGGTCAGATAGCGCAGCGCCGAACTGGTGATCTTCCCGGAAAACTGCTCCAGCATCACCACGTTGCCGTCTCTGCGCCAGACGCGGACCCGATTGACGATCGCCCCGGCCATGCCGCTGCGCAACTGTTCGTCATGATCCTCGGGCGCGCCGAACCGCGCCGCCAGGCGGCCTTCGACCTCGGCAAACCGCGCCTCATCGAACAGGACCGTCGTTCGATTCAGAAGTTCTTCGCGGTACTCGAGCGTCATCCCCAGAACCGGCAAACCCAGATGCTCGAGGAACTTCCCCCCTGCCCGGCACAGGGTGTGCGCACCGGTCTCGGCACACGAGTAAAGCCTGCGGTCGAGATCGGAAATCCGCGAGCCGAGCGCGTCGATACCCTGCGCGCCGGTTGCTGCGCCGGCGACCAGCAAAAGCAACGCTGTGCAATGACGTGCGCTCACAGAACATTGCGCCCCAGTTCCTTGACGATGTGTTGCTGGCGGCGGCTCACCGGCAGTTTTTCATCGAGCCCGGCCAGCGTCACCACCCAACCCGCCTCGCCGCTGTCGCCGCCGTCCTTCTCGAACCCGGTGATGTGCGCTTTCGCCACCAGGCAACTGCGGTGGATACGCACGAACTGCCCGGAAAATTCCTGCTCGAGTTTCGACAGCGACTCTTCCAGCAAGTATTCGCGCGCGGCGGTGCGGATGGTCACGTACTTCAACTCGGCGCGCAGGTAGAGAATTGCCGGCACCGGAATCAGCACCACCTTGCCGCGCTCCTGTACCGAAAGATGGGTGCGCGCGTCCGGAGTGATCTGCTGCAATACGTCGAGCCGCAGCGGGGTTATTGCGCGCACCCGCGTCAGCGCGTCGTGCAGCCGCCGCAGCCGGATCGGCTTCAGCAGATAATCGACTGCGTGCAACTCGAACGCCTTCAGGGCGTAGTCGTTGTAGGCGGTGGTGAAAATCACCGACGGCGGCTCGGGCAGCTTCAGCAAGTGCTGCGCCACTTCGAGACCGTCCATTTCCGGCATGCGAATGTCCAGCAGCACCAGGTCGGCGGGGGTTTCCTCCAGCAGCGCCAGCAGTTCGCGACCGCTCGCGGCCTCGCCTGCGAGCTCGATCGGAAAGCTGCCGGCACAGTCTTCCAGCAGATCCCTGATGCGGTTGCGCGCCGGCGCCTCGTCGTCGGTAATCACCACCCGCAACGATTGCGGATGCTTGCTCACCTTCCCTCCCTCACGTACGGAAGCGTGATGCGTACTTCATATTGGCCGTCACTGTCGCGGGTTTGCAGGCTGGCTTCGGCGTCGAAATGCAGCGATAACCGCTCCCTGATGTTGGAGAGCGCCATCTTGTTGCCGGTGTGATGACTGCCCTCCTTGCGGAAGGGATTGCGCAACAACATATGCACCCGGTCGCGATCGTTGAAGACGTGAATACTGATGACCCCCGGCTCCATCGACGGCTCGATGCCGTGGTAGACCGCGTTCTCCAGCAGCGGTTGCAACAGCAACGGCGGCACCAGTGCGTCCCCGGGCATCTTGTCCACCTGCCACTCCACCCGCAGGCGATCGCCGAGACGCAACGCCTCCAGCCCCAGGTACTGGCGGCACAGTTCGACTTCGCGCTCGAGCGGCACCAGATCGCGGTTGTCGGCCATCAGCACGCGGAACAGCTCGGCGAGGTCTTCGAGCGCCGTTTCGGCGCGGCGCGGTTCACTGCGCACCAGGGACAGGACGGCGTTGATGCTGTTGAACAGGAAATGGGGGCGAATGCGCGCCTGCAGCGCCTGCAGTCTTGCCTCGGTCAGCGCCGGCGACAGCATCCGGCTGCGCAAATTGAAGTAGGCTAGCACGAGCAGCGTGGCCACGGCGGTAAAGAACCAGCTGCGTGCCAAACCGGGGGTATCCGGCATGAATACCGCCGAGGTCGCGATCACCACAACTGTCGCAATACCGAGCTCGACGGCCACGATCACCGCCACGGCCGGCAGGTAATCGAGCTTGTGCAACCAGCGATCGGCGAGGCCGAGCAGCAGCAACGAGAGGATGACCATCGGCTGCACCAGCGCGGAGATGCGCAGCCACTGATCCAGCATGTCGTGCCAGTTCGAGGATTTCAGTGCGGCTGCGACAACCGTCATGGCGATAACGATCACCAGCAGACGCAACATGACGCCCAGGTTGCGGAAATCCGGAAGAAGGTTGGGGTGACGGTTTTGATTTATACTTGCCATCGGCTGATTCAGGCCAAAAATCGCGTCAGAACAGGCGCTTAACCCAGTCATTGTGAACAGGGTAAGGTCTTAATGCAACCCAAGGAAAAACCCGCGGACGCCGCCGGCAAAGCCTGGTCCGGCCGGTTCAGCGAACCAGTCGCGGAACTGGTGAAGCGCTATACCGCGTCCGTCGACTTCGACAAGCGGCTCGCGGAGTTCGATATCGCCGCTTCGCTGGCCCACGCGCGAATGCTGTATGCGGTCGGCGTGCTCACAGCCAAGGATCTTGCCGACATCGAACGCGGCATGAACGCGATCGTCGGGGAGATCCGCCTGGAAAAGTTCATCTGGTCGGTTGACCTGGAGGACGTGCATCTGAATATCGAGAAGCGGCTCACCGATCTGGTCGGAGATGCCGGCAAGCGGCTGCATACCGGGCGTTCGCGCAATGACCAGGTGGCGACCGACATCCGCCTCTATCTGCGCTGGGCGGCGGATGAAATCGTCGCGCTTATTCACGCCTTCCAGAAAGGCCTGCTCGATCTGGCCGAGCATCACGTCGATACGCTCATGCCCGGCTACACGCATCTGCAGGTGGCGCAGCCGGTGAGCTTCGCGCATCACCTGCTGGCCTACTTCGAGATGATGAAGCGCGACGCCGCGCGCTTTGGCGACTGCCGCAGGCGGTTCAACATGCTGCCTCTGGGCGCGGCGGCGCTCGCCGGTACCACCTACCCGATCGATCGCGAGCGCGTCGCCAGGGAACTGGGTTTCGACGGCGTGTGCGAGAACTCGCTCGATGCGGTGTCGGATCGCGATTTTGCCATCGAGTTCTGCGCCTGCGCGGCGCTGACGATGACGCATCTGTCGCGGCTGTCCGAGGAGCTGGTCCTGTGGATGAATCCGCGCTTCGGTTTCATCACGCTCGCCGACCGGTTTTGCACCGGCTCATCAATCATGCCGCAGAAGAAAAACCCCGATGTCCCGGAACTGGTGCGCGGCAAGACCGGGCGTGTCAACGGCCACCTAGTGGCGCTGCTCACCCTGATGAAAGGCCAGCCGCTGGCCTACAACAAGGACAACCAGGAAGACAAGGAGCCGCTGTTCGACACCGTGGATACGTTGACCGCCACGCTCAGGATCTATGCCGACATGGTAGACGGCATCACCGTCAACAAGGACGCGATGCGCCAAGCGCTGCTGGAGGGCCACGCCACGGCAACCGACCTGGCCGACTATCTGGTAGGCAAGGGCCTGCCGTTTCGCGAAGCCCACGAGGCGGTCGCGCGCGCGGTGCGCTTCGCTGCCGAAAAGGGCGTGGACCTCACGCAACTCAGCGTCGAGCAAATGCGGCAGTTCTCCAAGCTGATCGACGCTGAGGCGCTCGGCAAGCTCTCGCTCGAGGGCTCGGTCGCCTCGCGCGATCACGTCGGCGGCACCGCGCCGACCCAGGTACGCGCGGCGATTGCCCGCGCCCGTGCCTGGCTGGCCGCGCGCTAACGCATAACGCGCAGGCTGCCGTGGTGCCGGCGCCCCACGCGGCAACCTGGCAGGCGATCGCGGCCGATCTCTCCCGCGCCACCGGCTCGCCCTTTTCTGCCTCGCGCGCCGAGCCCACCGGCGGCGGCTCGATCAACCAAGCATTCCGGCTCGGCGGCGGCGGACAATGCTTTTTCGTCAAGCTCAACGCAGCCGGGCGGCTGGGGATGTTCGAAGCCGAGCTGGCGGGGCTCATGGAACTTGCGGCAGCAAAAGCGGTTCGCGTGCCGCTGCCCATCTGCTGCGGGTCGGATGCGCTCTTTTCCTGGATCGTGCTGGAACACCTCGAATTCGGCAATGACACGGACGGCCTGGCCGCCCTCGGGGCGCAGTTGGCCGTAATGCACCGGCGCACCGCCGCGAACTTCGGCTGGAACCGGGACAACACCATCGGCTCCACGCCGCAGCATAACGAGCGGTGCAGCGACTGGATCGTGTTTCTGCGCAAGCACCGGATCGGGTTTCAATTGCAGCTTGCCCAGCGCAACGGTTACCGGGGCCGGCTGCAATCCTCGGGTGGGAAGCTGCTCGCCGAACTCGACGCATTCTTTACCGGCTACCGGCCGCAAGCTTCGTTGCTGCACGGCGACCTGTGGCGCGGCAATGCCGCAGTTCTTGCGAACGGAGAACCGGCAATCTTCGATCCCGCGGTGTACTACGGCGACCGCGAGGCCGACCTGGCCATGACCGAGCTGTTCGGCGGCTTCCCTCAGGCGTTTTATCGCGGCTACGACGACACGTGGCGGCTCGACCCCGGCTATCGGGTACGCAAGCAGCTCTACAACCTGTACCATTTGCTCAATCACCTGAATCTGTTCGGCAGTTCTTATCTTGCCCCGGCACAGGCCGCCATCGACGGGTTGCTCGGCGAAATTCGCGGGTGATTGACGGCCCGGCGCGAGCGGGAGCACGGCTCAAAGCCGGTCAAGCTGGATTCAGAATAGTCCAGCGCGGTTCACC
Source organism: uncultured Alcaligenaceae bacterium (assembly GCA_964396485.1). Classification (GTDB taxonomy): domain Bacteria; phylum Pseudomonadota; class Gammaproteobacteria; order Burkholderiales; family JACQAP01; genus JACQAP01. Next base: position 2,371 of record CAYNFN010000139.1, on the reverse strand, counting down.
GCCCGCTGGATTATTTTTTTGTTGCACGAATTAAACGAGGGAGGAGCAATCATGAACGGGATTTATTCGCGGCCCCAGAAAGCGGTTGCCGCAATGCTTGCGGGCGCGGCGCTCACGATTCTTTGCGCAACCGGCCACGCACAGGACAAGCCGATCCGCATCGGCCTGGTCACCTTCCTCTCCGGCCCGGCCGCCGGACCTTTCGGCGTGCCGGCGAAAATCGCGGCAGAAGCGATCGTCGATTCCCTCAATGCCGGCAAAGTCCCCGCGCCTTACAACGCCAGGGGTTTCGCCGGCACGCCACTCGAACTTACTATCATCGACGAGGCCGGCGGCGCCACCAAGCAGGTGACCGAGTTGCGCAACCTGGTCGAGCGCCAGAACGTGGACTTCGTCATCGGTTACATTTCCAGCGGCGATTGCCTGGCAGTTGCGCCGGTAGCCGAGGAACTGAAGAAAATCACCGTCCTGTTCGACTGCGGCACGCCGCGGGTGTTCGAGGACGCGAGCTACAAGTACGTTTTCCGCACGCGCTCTCACGCCACCATGGACGCGGTGGCGGGCGCAATGTACCTACTGGAGAACCGGCCTGCGACCCAGAGCTTCGGCGGCATCAACCAGAATTACGCCTGGGGCCAGGATTCCTGGGCAGACTTCACCGCGGTGATGGCGACGCTCAAGCCGGACGCAAAAATCACCACCTCGCAGATGCCCAAGTTCGGCGCCGGACAATACGGGCCGGAAATCTCGGCGCTGCTGCAAAGCAATTCCGACATCATCCACTCCAGTCTGTGGGGCGGCGACCTTGAAGCGTTCATGTTGCAGGGCACGCCGCGCGGGCTGTTCGCGCGCAGCCAGCTAATCCTGGTGGCGGGCGAACCCTACCTGCACCGGCTTCCCGGGAACATTCCCGATGGCACCATCGTTGGTGCGCGTGGCCCGAACGGCGTGTTTGCGCAAAAGAGCCCGCTCAACGACTGGTTGCGGCAGATTTACAAGGAACGCGCCGATGTCTATCCAAACTATCCGGCCTACAGCGTCGCGCTCGCCTTCCTGGGGCTGAAGGCGGCATACGAAAAAGCACGGCTCACCAACTCCGCACCAGCCACCGAGGAAATCATCAAGGCCTTCGAGTATCTGAGCTTCGATTCGCCCGCCGGCAAGGTGATGATGAAGCTGGGCAAGGGCCACCAGGCGGTGACGGGGACGGCCTACGGCAGCACGCTCGCGGTCGACGGCCAGGTCACGGTCCGCAATATCAAATACTACCCGCTGGAGCGCGTGCAACCGCCGGAGGGCGTGAAGAGCATCGACTGGATCAAGTCCGGGATGAAGCCCGGAACGTGGTAATCGCGCGCACGCCGGCATGAGCCAGCTGCTCGCCGTCCTTATCGACGGGCTGACCTACTCGTCGTGGCTGTTCATCATCGCCGTGGGGCTCACGCTGATTTACGGCGTGATGAAGATCCTCAACATCGCCCATGGCAGCCTGTACGCGCTGGGCGCTTACAGCGCCGCGTCTCTCGCCGGCTACTGGATCAACCAGGGTCACGCGCCGATGGGCAGCTACGCCGTGATGCTGGTCGCTGCGATCCTGGTCGGGCTGATCGCGGGGCCGGTGATCGAACGGGGTCTGCTGCGCTTCATGTACGGCAAGGACGAGATCGTGCTGGTGCTGGTTACCTACGCGGTGTTCCTGATCCTCGAGGATTTCGTCAAGCTGGTATGGGGAGTGGATCCCTACCTTCTGTATCAGCCGTACAGGCTGCTTGGCAGCTTCGATATCGCCGATCTGACCTACCCTAATTACAACCTCGTGCTGTTCGCCGCCGCGGTGCTGATCGGCGTTGTAGTAGCCTGGGTGCTCACCCGGACCCGCCAGGGCAAGATGCTGCTGGCGGTGATCCACGACCGCGAGATGTCGGCGGCAATGGGTATCAACGTCGGGCGGGTGTATTTCATCACCTTTACCGTGGGCGCGATTCTCGGTGCGCTGGGGGGTGCGCTCACCGCGCCGATGATCTCGGTGCAACCCGGCATCGGTGCGGAAACAATCGTGCTGGCTTTTGCCGTGGTGGTCATCGGCGGCCTCGGCAGCCTGCCCGGCGCGGCGCTCGCCGCCATACTCGTCGGCCTGGTGCGTTCGGCTGCGGTGCATTACCGGCCTGAACTCGACCTGTTCAGCATCTACTTCGTCATGGCCATCGTGCTGATCGTGCGGCCCAAGGGGTTGTTCAGCATTCAGGAGGCTCGCAAGATATGAAGCGCGACCTCACCGTCAGAATCCTCATCGGCGCTTTCATCGTTCTACTGCTGGCCGGTCCGTTGCTGCCGCGCTGGGCAATGTTCCTGATCAACGTATCGCTGTGCT
>CAYNFN010000138.1:0-3898 GCA_964396485.1 uncultured Alcaligenaceae bacterium | reverse complement strand
CTTCGCCGGCTTGACCCGTTCGCCGTTGACCTGCACCTTTCCGCCCTCGACCGCAGTCGCTGCCAGCGCGCGGGTCTTGTAAAAGCGGGCCGCCCACAGCCACTTATCAATTCGAATGCGATCGTGTTCGTCAGTCACTTTGGCAATCTCAGGGGGCGGCCCCATTGCGCGCCTACCCGCAAGCGGGCGACTCCGTCGCTAACGAGTCCGGCGCGCCCGCCCATAACCACTTGTCAATCCGGGTGCGATCGTGTTCGTCAGTCACTTTGGCAATCTCAGGGGGCGGCCCCATTGCGCGCCTTCCCGCAAGCGGGCGACTCCGTCGCTAACGAGTCCGGCGCGCCAGCCCATAGCCATTTGTCGATGCGGAGCCGCTGATCGTCTGACATGCAAAACCTCTTACTAGACCTTCACCGCAAAGATTATTTTCAATACCCCCTTGAGGGGTGCGCAAAGACGCAATGGAAACGCAAAGTGAATCAAGAAAAGCATGAATGGGGGAAAGAACACAAGCTCTGGGCGTCATCGTTGACGAACGGTCCGTACGCTTCGATGTCCCCTTCTGCGCCGATCAGATTTTTGCCCAGTCAAGTTCTTCTTTGCGTTTCCTTTGCGTCTTTGCGCCTTTGCGGTGAAAGCCCTAGTTTCTAGTGTTTAGTGGGCTGGGCGCGAGTAATCACGTCGGCCGCGAACACCTGCTTGGCATCCACGGCGTCGAAGGTGTAGTGCCGGCCGCAGAATTCGCAATCCACTTCGACGGCGTTGCGTTCCGCGATGATGGACCTCACTTCGTCGTGGCCGAGCATGCGCAGCATCGAAGTCACGCGTTCGCGCGAGCACGAGCAGCGGAAGGCCACGGGCCTGGATTCGAACACGCGCACGTCTTCCTCGTGGTAGAGGCGGCGGATGATTTCGCGGGCCGGCAGCGACAGCAGTTCCTCGCGCCTGATGGTTTCGCCCAGCTGCGTCGCGCGGTTCCATGCGTCCGCATCCTGGGTCGGCGCGGCGGGCAGCTTCTGCAGCAGCATGCCGGCGGCCTGCTGCGAATCGGAGGCGAGCCACAGCCTGGTCTCCAGTTGCTCGGACTTGGCCATGTAATGCTCCAGCACCTGCGCGATGCTTTCGCCCTCGATGGCTACGATGCCCTGATAGGTCTGCTTGTCGCTGCTGGGCACGATCGAGATCACGAATCGCCCTGCGCCGAGCAGCTCGGTCACGTTGCCCCTGGCAAGTTCGCCCTCCCACTTGGCGGTGGCGCGCAGCGTGTGCTCGCTGGTCGCCTCGACCACCAGCAACTGTACCGGCCCGTTGCCCTGCATCTGCATGATCAGCGAGCCTTCGAACTTGAGTATGGCCGAGAGCAACGCGGCTGCCGCCATCATGTCGCCAAGCAGCGCTTGCAGTGGGGCAGGGTAGCTGCGGCGCTCGAGCACCGCGCGCCAGGTGGCATCCAGGTGCACGATCTCGCCGCGCACCGGCGTACTCTCCAGCAGGAACCTTTGCAGCGAATCGCTCATGGCTGCCGATAAAGGCGGTAGCGCTCCTGCTTGTCGCCGGGGCGCCGCCCTTCCCAGATCATTTCCCAGGGTCCGCCGGCCTGGCCGGGATTCTTCCAGTTGTCCTGGGTGATCAGCAAGTCGCAGTCGGGGCGCGGACCGGATTTCTCCAGCCGCACCGTGATGATGTTCGCAAAATAATGCAGCATCGCCCGCTGCGACTCGCCCAGCGACTGGCTGTAGATGCAGCGGTGTCCGTCGGGTATCGCCTGTGACAATTTCGCAACCATCGAGCGGTAGGACTTGCCGGTGTCGATGTAATTCACCAGCAGCAGCGCCACCAGCGTCCAGATGATGGTCAGGCCCGCGGCCCAGATGATCACCGGCCGCTCGACGCTGCGCCTGACGTTGAACAAAAGCACGAACCATGCGGCGGTAAAGGCAAACGCGAGCAGGATCACCAGCGGATGGGTGTGCGCCTGAAACTCCGGCTGCATCTTCATCATGTGCCTGCCCAGCCGTGCCGGAACGCCGAAATCGATCGCCATCCAGTAAAACCAGCCCACCAGTATGAAGAACGTGAACAGCATGATCGCGAACCAGTAATACGCGTTGGTCGCGCCTCGCCGCAGAGTCCCGAAGCAGGCGGCGGCGAGCATCGACAGCGGCAGCAGCAGCGACAGGCCGAGTACGTCGCGGCCTTCGCCGATGAGGCTGAGGAAGGCGAAGAACGCCGCGAAAGCGACCAGGGGCAGCAGGATCCCGGGTTTGCGCAATCCCGCCCACCCTTCCGTCCACAGCGTCCACAACGCGAACGGCAGCGCCGGCCAGGCGAACCAGGGCAGCACATTCAGGTAATAGAAGTATTCCTTTTCGTCGCTGAACCAAAACAGTCCTTTCAGTCGCAGCACGTTTTCCGTCCAGAACCACTGCGCGAACAGTTCCGGCGAGCGCGAATACAAAGCGCTCGGCCAGATCAACGCCCAAGGGAGCAACAACACCAGGGCGACCAGCACGGTAAGTAGGTAAGCACGCGTGCGCCAGTGCGGGGAAACGATCGGCAGCAACACCATGGTGGCGAGCAGCATCAGGGGTTCGACCAGTCCCGTGGAGAAGAACATGACGCCCAGGCCGGTACCCAGCCAGAATCCGGCAATCAGGGGCCGTCGCGCCGACAGGGCAAGCGCGTACAGGCCCATCGCCAGCCCCGCCAGCAGCGCCACGTCGCTGATCAACTGGTGCCCGCGCATCAGAAGGCCCCCACAGCCGAGCAGCATGAGCGTGGCCATCCAGCTCTTGTTGCCGCCGTAAAGTTCTTTTGCGGACAGCGCTATGAAAAGGAAGGTGAGACCCATGAACGCGCCCGCTACCAGGCGGGCGGCATCGTGCAGTGGCAGGACCGGCGAGAACAGCGCACCGAACAGCGCCGCGGTCAGGTAGATCAGCGGCGGCTTCTCCATGTAGGGTTCGCCGGCCAGCATCGGCACTACCCAGTCGCCGCTTTGCATCAGGTGATAGACCACGCCGAAGGTATGGGCCTCGTCCGTCTTCCAGGGGTCGTGACCCACCAGGCCGAGCAGTGTCCATGCCAGGCAGATCAGAATAACGAGGGGGATCGGATTTTCGGCGAGGGACGCAGCGAGCTTCTCGTTGCGCAGTAAGTGGGCGGGATGAAGCATCTTTTGTTGTATTGGGTGTTTGCAGCCTTCGACCGCGTTACGCGGGAAAAGCCACGCGGCTGTGCTACCCGTCGGGTCGCAGGCGCGCCCGGGGAAGCCTTATTCTAATGCCCCGAACCGCAGGGGGCATCGAAAATCCCGCGTGCGGAAAAAAAGGAAAAGGCAGCTTGCGCTGCCTTTGTTGGGTGCCCGCCGGACGCAGGCCTCAGGCGGCGGGCGTCTTGGCGGCGGTCTTCTTGCTGTACTTCTGGCGGAACTTCTCCACGCGGCCGGCGGTGTCCACGATCTTCTGCTTGCCGGTGTAGAACGGGTGGCATTCCAAGCAGACTTCCACGTGCAGGGGCTTGCCCAGCGTGGAGCGGGTCTTGAAGGTATTCCCGCAGCTGCAGGTGACGGTAATTTCCTGATATTCCGGGTGGATCTCGGGCTTCATTTTCGGGTCCTTTCTCGCGGAAGCGGGATTTGCGCTTCCAAAGGGGGCGGATTATCCCCAAGCCACGCGGTCTTTGCAAGTCCGCACGGCGGTGAAGAGTGACAAGTGACGGGTGACCGGTGACAAGTGACAGGTGACAGGTGACAGGTGACAAGTGACGGGTAAAGGCAATTACTGACCCTTGGACCAGTTACCCGGTTCTAGCCGCGGCGCATGCTGTCAAAAAAATCCGCGTTGTTTTTGGTCGAACGCAGTTTATCGACAAAGAACTCTGTCGCTTCCAGTTCATC
>CAYNFN010000137.1:0-4228 GCA_964396485.1 uncultured Alcaligenaceae bacterium | reverse complement strand
GCTCGGCTTCCAGCGCCTGGGCATCGGTCTCCAGCGCCAGACGCTGCTGCCGGATGTCCTGCCAGGCGCGGAATGCCGTCGCAACTTCGTACGCCAGATCGGCGGCTCCGGCGTAGCCGTCCAGCAGGTCGCGCTGCGCGGCCGCACGCAAAAGCGACTGATGCGCATGCTGGCCGTGGATATCCACCAGGAGTTCGCCGATTTCCTTGAGCTGCTGCACCGTGGCCGGACGAGCGTTGACGTACGCGCGCGAGCGGCCCGACGACTCGATCACCCGGCGCAGCAGGCACACGCCGTCATCGCCGCTTAGATCGTTTTCGGCCAGGTAGTCCGAAACGGCTGCCGCCTCGTCGGTCGAGAATTCCGCGCTTACTTCGGTCTTGTCTTTTCCTTCACGCACCTGCCCGGATTCGGCGCGGCTGCCCAGCACCGCGGCCAGCGCGTCGATCAGGATGGACTTGCCGGCACCGGTTTCCCCCGTCAGCACGGTGAAGCCGGGCTGAAATTCGAGATCGAGCTTGTCAACGATGACGAAGTCGCGGATGCTGAGGCTGCGCAACATGGGTGCGGAAAAAAACGGCGGCGATGACTGATCGTCGTTACAGGGTTTCGCTCCAATGGAGTTTGCCCCGGAGCATGTGATAGTAGTTGTGGCCCAGCGGATGGAGCAGGCGGATCGCGTGCGGACAACGGCGCACGATGACCTTGTCGCGCTCCTGCAGTTCGTAGTGCGAATGGCTGTCGAAGTGCGCGCGCGCATCCGCCGCCTTGTGAATCAGAATTTCGATCACCGACTCGCTGCTTACCACGATCGGGCGGTTCGACAGCGTGTGCGGACAGACCGGGACCAGGCCGATGACGTTCAGGCTGGGATGCAGAATCGGCCCGCCGGAAGAAAGCGCGTATGCGGTCGAGCCGGTGGGCGAAGCCACGATCAGCCCGTCCGAGCGCAGGTTGTAGACGAATTGCCCATCGATGTGCACCTCGATCTCGATCAGGCTGCCCTCTGCGCCCTTGTTCACCGACACATCGTTGAATGCCAGCACGTCCAGCACCTGGCGTTCACCGCGCAACACCGCAGCCTGCAGCAGCATGCGCGACTCGGTAATGAAGCTGCCGTCGAGGATTGAGCCCATGGCCTCGAACATGGTGTTCATCGACAGATCGGTGAGAAAACCGAGCCGCCCCAGGTTGATCCCGACCAGCGCCACGTTGTAAGGCGCAAAGGTGCGCGCGATGTTGAGCATGGTGCCGTCGCCACCGATGACAATGGCAAGGTCGGCGGTACGGCCGACGTCTTCGAGCGGCAGTACGGTGTGGTTGTTTCTGCCGATGTGCGCGGCCGTCAGCGGGTCGAGCACGATCCTGACGCCCCGTCCATTCAGAAAATCCGCCAGCCGCAGGAGCGGTTGGGCGATCTCGGGGCTCTTGTACTTGCCGATCAGGGCGATGGTCTTGAATGCACTCGACATGCCCCGAATTAAAGCACATTTCCCTCCGAACCGCCGCTTCCGGAGGCACTCGCAACGACGGCTACTTCGACCCCGAAAAGCTTTGTAGAATAGCTACATGGCAATCAACGATTCCATGCCGAGTGAACGCGCGCAGATCCTGCTGAAAATGCTGGTCGAGCGCTACATCGCCGACGGGCAGCCGGTCGGTTCGCGGGCGCTTGCCAAGTTTTCCGGGCTCGAACTGAGCCCGGCGAGCATCCGCAACATCATGGCGGACCTCGAAGAACTGGGTTTCATCGCCAGCCCTCACACTTCCGCCGGCCGCATACCGACGCCGCGCGGCTACCGCTACTTCGTGGACACGCTGCTCAAAGTCAGGCCGCTCGACCAGGTGGAGATCAACCAGCTGGAGGGCCAGTTGCAGCCCGATAACACCCAGAAGCTGGTGTCGCAGGCCTCGCACCTGCTTTCCGATCTCACCCGTTTCGCGGGCGTCGTGATGACGCCCAAGCGCAGAAGCGCCGCGTTCCGCCACATTGAGTTCCTGAGCCTGTCGGAAAAGCGCATCCTGCTGATCGTCGTCGCCCCCGACGGCGACGTTCAGAACCGCATCCTTCTCACCGATCGCGCGTACAAGCCCTCGGAACTTACCGAAGCCGCCAATTTCCTGAATCAGAACTTCGCCGGGTTGACTTTCAACGAGATCAAGGCGCGCATCCAGGACGAAATGCGCAAGCTGCGCGAGGACATGACGCAGCTCATGACCCAGGCGCTCGAGGCCGGCACCGAGGTGATGAACCAGAACTCGGAGGATTACGTTCTTTCCGGGGAGCACAACCTGCTGCACGTGCAGGACCTGTCGTCGAACATGGCGAGCCTGAGGCGGTTGTTCGACATGTTCGAGCAGAAGACCAGCCTCCTGCAGTTGCTGGACATCAGCAGCCGCGCGCACGGAGTGCAGATTTTCATCGGCGGCGAATCCGGCCTGGTGCCGCTGGACGATTGCAGCGTGGTGACCGCACCCTACGAAGTCGACGGCCAGGTGGTCGGCACGGTGGGCGTGGTCGGCCCCACCCGCATGGCCTTCGATCGGGTGATCCCGATCGGGGACATCACCGACAAGCTGCTCTCGAGCGCTCTTTCGCAACATTGAATATTTTCTAAAGGCAGGCCCGAACCAAAACTTAGGAGCATTGCGCCCGGTGCTCACGCTACCTGACGCCTCTCGCCTCACGCCTTTCGCCTCTCGCCTCTTGCCTCTCGCCTGACGCCCAATGTCCTTTCTTCCCGAACCCGGGTTCCAGCACGGCTCGATCGCCAGGACCGGCATCCTGTTGATCAACCTTGGGACGCCCGCCGCACCCACCGCCAGGGCGGTGAAGCCGTACCTCAAGCAATTCCTGTCCGATCCGCGCGTGATTGAGATACCGCGGCTGGTCTGGTGGCCGATCCTCAACGGCATCATCCTCAATACCCGGCCGAAGCGGTCGGCCGCGAGGTACGCAAAGATCTGGACCAGGGACGGCTCACCGCTGAAGGTCCATACCGAAAAACAGGCGATGCTGTTGAAGGGTTATCTAGGCGAGCGCGTGCAGACCCCGCACAGCGTCGCCTGGGCGATGCGCTACGGCGAACCGTCGATCGGCACTGTCCTGGGCGAACTGCGCAGCCAGGGATGCGACCGCATGCTGGTGCTGCCGCTGTACCCGCAGTACGCGGCGAGCACCACCGCCAGCGCCTTCGACGCCGTTTTCGATGCAGTCAAGAAAATGCGCAATGCGCCGGCGCTGCGGCTGGTCAAGCACTACCATGACCACCCCGGCTATATCGCCGCGCTGGCAAAAAACGTCAAGGATTACTGGATGGTGAACGGCCGGCCGGACAAACTGGTGATGAGCTTTCACGGCGTACCGCGCTTTACGCTCGATCGTGGCGACCCCTACCACTGCGAGTGCCACGTGACCGGCCGTTTGCTGGCTCAGGAACTGGGGCTCAAGCCGGAGCAATACGTGGTGACTTTCCAGTCGCGCTTCGGCCGCACCGAGTGGCTCAAGCCTTACACCATCGATACCATTGGAGCGCTGGGCAAGCGCAAGACTTTACGAGTCGACGTGGTGTGTCCGGGATTCGTATCCGATTGCCTGGAAACCCTGGAGGAGATCGCCATCGAGAACAAGGCCGCCTTCCTCAAGGCGGGGGGCAGGGAATTCCATTACATCCCCTGCCTGAACCAGCGTCACGAATGGATCCAGGCGCTGTCCAGCGTCGCCGCGGAAAACCTGCACGGCTGGGCATCCACCGACTGGGATCAGGCCCCGGCACTGCGCGCCGCCGCGGAGAGCCGCGCCCGCGCGATTGCGATGGGCGCGAAAAATTAACTCGGTTACAGCAACGTCGCGCCTTAGGGAAGCTCTGCATAAGTCCCGTATGCGCGACCGAGGCGATTCGGGTCGAGGGCAAGACGGTGAGGACGCCGTGTAGCCGGCCTACATAAGGAGGAGCCGACGCAGACATCGGCCCGAATCGCCCGGTCCCTCAAAAGAGTCGAAATGTCATTGGGTTGTGCCAGGTGCGGCGCCTGCGTTGTTACGCTCCTTGCTGGGGCTTCAGCCGCACCTGCGGAGCGCGAGCGTGCAGGCGGAGCAGGTTCCACCGGCCTTGGCCGGGGGATGCGACCCGGAGTCGCTCGCATTGCACGCCGCTCATATGCGCTCGATGGAACGCCTACGCGGTCACATCTCCAGAGGGGCCCCTGTTCCGCGCTCCGGCGTCCC
>CAYNFN010000136.1:0-22453 GCA_964396485.1 uncultured Alcaligenaceae bacterium | reverse complement strand
CCGGGATGCCGCGGCCGTCGTCGGTGACTTCCGCCGAGCCGTCTGTGTAGAGCACGACAGTGACATTTTTTGCGAATCCGGCGAGACCTTCGTCGGCGGCGTTGTCGATGATCTCGACCAGCGCGTGATTCGGGTTCAACGGGTCGGTGTACATGCCCGGCCGGTGCAGGATCGGCGACAGGTCCTCGAGAATCTCGATGTCTTCGGCAGTGTAGGCGTTGGGTTTCTTTGCCATGTCGGTTTTCAGGTCACGCGTTTTTGCAATGCAATCAGGCCGCCCGCACGGGCGGCCGATGCAGAGTGTGGGAAAAGTCCAGAGGGCAGGAATCCGTGGAGGGCCGGCCTGGCCATCCCGGAGGTGTCGCGGTGCGCTGCGGTACGACTCACGGCGCGTATTGTAGTGCGTCCCAAAGGATCCTTCATGAATCTTTCAGCGCCTGTCGGCAAGTTTCTCAAGTGCAGGTCCGGTAACGCGGAAGATGGTCCAGTCGTCCAGCGCCACCGCACCCAGCGATTTGTAGAAACGAATCGCCGATTCGTTCCAGTCCAACGCCGCCCACTCGAAACGCCCGCAGCCGCGCATACGCGCAGTGCGAACGACGTGCAGCAGCAATGCGCGTCCGTAACCGTGCCGGCGCAACGCGGGACGGACGTAGAGATCTTCCAGCCACAGGCCCTTGACGCCCAGAAATGTGGAGAAATTGTGGAAGTACACCGCGAAGCCCGCCGGCGTGTGGCCTTCGAAGCCGAGCAGGACCTCCGCGCCCGGACGCTCGCCGAACAGTGATTCGCGCAGGCGCGCTTCGGTCGCGGATACCAGGTGGCTGAGGCGTTCGTACTCGGCCAGCTCCGTCACGAAAGCGAGCACAAGTGGAACGTCTTCCGGAGTGGCGGCACGGATGTGGAATTCGGGTACCGCTTTTTGATTCATGTCACAACTCCGATCAGCGTGATCTCAGGAAGCAACCTTGGCGCGGATGCGCGGCACCCGCTTCGGCCTTTCGGTCCTGAATTGCAACGCGGGAATATCCAGGAACTCGTCGCGCACGAAATCGAGGAAAAGACGCACCTTGCTCGAAAGGAAGCGCGCCGATGGATACACGGTATGGATGTCCACCGGCGGCGGCCCGTAATCGGCCAGCACCCGCGTGAGCCTGCCCTTGTCGATGTCTTCCTGCACGAACACGGCCGGCATGTGGGCAATGCCGATGCCTTCGAGCGCGGCGGCGCGGATGGTGATGGCGCTGTTGGCGCGGAAGTCTCCCTTGACGCGCACTGACAGCGGTCCCTGCGGCCCTTCGAACTGCCACTCGTTGCTGAACAGGTAGTTGTAGGTGATGCAATTGTGCGCCGACAGATCGGCCGGCGAGTGCGGCGTGCCGCGCGCGCGCAGGTAGTCCGGCGAGGCGACACATACCCGGGCGACCCCGCCCACGCCACGGGCCACGACCTGCGAGTCGGCGAGTTCGCCGAAGCGGATGGCGACGTCCACCCCTTCCTGCACCAGGTCCACGTAGCGGTCGTTCAGGGTCAGGTCTACGGCCAGCCCCGGGTACTTTTGGCGGAAGCGGAATACCAGGGGAAGCACGTAGAGCTGGCCGAAGGCCACCGGGGCGTTGACCCGCAGCAGCCCGGTGGTGCGGTGCTGCAAGTCGGCGAGGCTGCTTTCGAGATCGGTGACCTCGTCAAGGATGTGCCGGCAGCGGTCGTAGTACTTGCGGCCGGCTTCGGTCGGACTCAACTGCCGGGTGGTGCGGTTGAGCAGCCGCACGCCCAAATGTTCTTCCAAAGCAGTGAGTTGCTTGCTGACGGTGGGCTGGATGGTGCCCAGTTCGCGGGCCACCGCGGAGAAGCTCCCGGTCTCCACGATGCGGACATAGAGGCGCATTTGATACAATCGATCCATCAGGAAATCAATTTATCACCTAATTTGCATAAATTCTATCCAGAACTTATTACTTGTAATCAATTGTGCATGAGTCTATACTGCGGCCATGGCAATCCCAAAATAGCGGAGGTTCGATATGGAAACGCTTCTTGAAACCTTTTTTCGCATGGCCCGGCGCGCGCGCCGGGAGCCGCTGGAGTTCGATGCCAACGCGACCGTCAGGATCGAAACACGGCTGCTGGACCTGGCGTCCAGGGATCACGGTACTTTCCCTTACCTGCCGTAAGTAAGGCTGTTGAGTCAGCGGATCAGGCGGGATGGCCGGGACTGGGAAAGCCCGGACAGTGCGGACAGGGACACGATCTCCTCCCCCACGTATCTCTCTCCTCCTCCTTGAGCTACGTGGTTTTAGAGGGGCGCCAAGCGCCCCTCTTTTTTTGCTGCCCCTTTTTTTGCCTGCCTGGATCGGCAGGTCAGGACTTACTTGGCGGGCAGGGCCTCGGGGGAACGAACTTCGTCGAACTTCGAGCCCGACGCGCAATCATTATAGGGGCGGCGAATCGGCCACCCGATTACGGTGGAAACGGCAATTTTTTCTGTGTAACCATTGCACTGACGCGGTAAGAGTCAGTGATTACTTCTTTGGACACCCCATCGGAGGATGGACATGGGCAAGAAGGACAACAAGAAACCCGGCGTTGACGGCAAGGGCAAGAAGCGCGGAAAGAAAAAGAAGGGCGCCGTTCCGCTGCCGATCGAGGATGCGCTCGCCTGCCCGCCTTCGGCCAGGTTCTTCTACGAACTGGTGGTCGGCAACGGCATCGGCGAGGATGCGGTCAACGACGCGGTCGAAGCCTATCGGCGCGCCTGGGAATCGCGGCGCGAAAAAGCACTCGAAGCGGCACAGAAGCACGAGCACGACTGCGGCAAGTACTGCAAGTCCGGCGACCATCTGATCCTCGGACCCTTTCTCGGCCCGCAGGACTGGCGCGTCGAAGACGACGATCCGCAGCGCGCAACCACCTGGAGCTGGGTCGGCTTCCAATCGGTGCACTTCTGCCGCAAGAACTGACTCGACGGCCAGTTCTCGCGGCCGGGACCATCCAATACTTTTCTGGCGTCACGGATATCCACAAAATCTGTGGATAACCTTGTGGATTGCTTGCCGCATTTTGCGCGAAACCGCTTTGCTGCTTATCCTCCTGTTGGTGCTGTTCAATTATTCAGCGAGACTGTCACCTCGCGACGACAAACAGAAAAAGAACTTCTTCCGGAGGATTTTTTCCCCATGCACATCACCGACGTCCGCACCATTGCCGTCGAAGTCAAATTGCCGAAGCCGGTGTTCGACGCCAACTACACGATGGCGACCAAGCCGGCGCTGCTGGTCGAAGTCGAGACCGATCAGGGACTTGTCGGGCTCGGAGAGGCGGCGCACTTCGGCGGACCGATGGCTTCGACCGCGCAAGTCATCGAGCATGAGCTGCGCGACCATCTGGTCGGCCAGGATCCGCGGCAGATCGAATATCTGTGGGAGACGATGCACCGGCGTGCGTACAAACACGCGCGCGGCGGCATCGTCATCGCCGCGATCAGCGGAATCGACATCGCGCTTTGGGACCTGCGCGGCAAGATGTCGGGCATGCCGTTGTGGCAGTTGCTCGGCGGATACCGAAAACGCGTCCCCGCCTATGCGACCGGCGGCTTCTATTCCGAAGGCAAGGGCGTGCGCGAACTGGCGAAGGAAATGGAGTCCTACGTCAGGCACGGATTCGGCGCAGTGAAAATGAAAGTCGGGCGCAACGCCGGAATCGAGCTCTCGCCGTTGCGCGTGATGGACAACCGCGGCCAATGTGAAGTCACGCTGGCGCAGGACCTGGATCGCGTCGCCGCGGTGCGCGATGCGATCGGCCCCGACATCAAGCTGATGGTGGACGCCAACGGCGCCTGGGATGTCGCCACCGCGGTGAAGATGGGCCGCGCGATGGAGCGCCACGACATCTATTGGTACGAGGAACCGGTGTGGCCGGATGACGTCGCCGGCAGCGCAGAGGTCGCCGCCAAAGTCGGCATCGCGATTGCAGGCTATGAAACCTGCAGCTACGGCATCGTCGATTTCAACGAATATATCAAGGCGCGCGCGGTGCATTTCGTGCAACCGGACGTGGCGTGGGCGGGCGGGCTCACCGAATCGCTGAAGATCGCGCACATGGCGCAGGCCGCGAACCTGCCGATCGCACCGCACATCCACGGTTCGGCGGTGGCAGTCGCGGCGGCGGTTCACTTTCTCGGCGCGGTAAGGAACGGCTCGATGGCGGAGACCGTGTATCCCGCGCACGCGCTGATGACCGAGCTGGTCAAGGAGCCTTTGGTGGTGGACAAGAAAGGCGAAATCGAACTGCCCGATCGCCCCGGACTGGGAATCGAGCTCGATCACAGAATCGTGAAGAAGTATCGGGTGAAATAAGAGCAATTCTCACCGCAGAGGCGCAAAGGCGCAGAGGAAACGCAGAGAAAACCAAACGAAGCGTGTTAAAAAGCGAGGGGTTCCGATTTGTCCCACCTAGTCGATATATCGCGGTGGCACGACGATCCACCTCTTAATCTTCACCGCAGAGGCGCAAAGGCGCAAAGGAAACGCTGAGAAAACCAGTCGATGCGTGCCAAAATTCGGTAGGACTCCGATTTGCCACCACCCGATCAACCATTCGCGGTGTCGCGACAATCCACTTCAAATCTTGCATTTTCACAGCAATTTGTTTTTGCTTTCCTTTGCGTTTCCTCTGCGCCTTTGCGCCTCTGCGGTGAAGGTTTAATTCGAGCCGATGAAGTCGCGCATTTTGCTGGCGGGCGCGCCTTGACACCGCAGAGGGCGGCACCTATCCTCGGGCCCGGACAACAATAACAACTACCACGCAGTTCCGATTCGCCTCCCATGACCGACGCAATCATCTATCTCGCCACCAGTTTCTGGATCGGCGCAGTGCACGCCGCGACGCCGGGCCACGGCAAGACCATCGCCGCCGCTTACATCGTCGGCGCACGCGGCAAGCCGGTGGACGCCGTGATCCTGGGAGTGTTCGTCACGCTGTCGCACACCAGCGGCATCGTGCTGGTGGGCGTATTGGCGTCGCTCGGACTGCCGGGAATGGTGCCGCAACGAATCGAAGCTTGGATGGCGCTGATTACCGGGATTCTTGTGATCGGCATCGGCTTCTGGACACTATGGACGCAGCGGGAACTGATGCTGCAGTTGCAGGGCGTCGCGCCGGCCCCGTGGCACGCGCACGATCACGCGCATGAGCCAGCGCTAGCGCACGCCGAAATGCGTTTCCGCCCGCACACGCCTGACGGCGAACACGGATATGGCCACCATCAACATGGACATGATCACGCACACGGGCACGATCATTCCCACGACCACGATCACGCGCATCCGCATCACGACGCGGAAGCGGGCTCGCACAGCCACGGCTGGGGCTTCAAGCACACGCATGATCTGAAGCTGGCGACCACCAACCGCCCCAGCCTGTGGGTGTTGATCGGACTGGGCATCGCCGGCGGCTTGCTGCCCGACCCGGCGGCGTTGGCGATCCTGCTGAACGCGCTGGCTCAGGGCAAGGTGATGCTGGGCCTGGGAACCGTGGTGGTGTTCAGCCTCGGCTTCGCGTCCACGCTGGTGATCGTCGGCGTGATCGCCGCGAAAGTCGGACAGAAGATCCTCGACTGGCTGGCGGGCCCGTGGGCGGCGCGACTGCAGATCTCGACCTCGCTGCTGATCGTGCTAGTCGGCGTAATTCTGTCCTTCAAGGCATGGACGACGCTAAGTACGCTCGCGTGAACCGCCGTGACGGCCGCGATGGCCGTGAATGTCGTGAATATCGTGAATGCCGCAAGAACAAACGGGGAGAGTTTCAGCGACCAATAGTACTTTGCGATATGCATCGTTTATCACGCAGCCAATGGCGTGAGTAACTGAAAGGGCTTGCCTGAGGCTCCGAGTCACGGCATTCACGATATTCACGACATTAGCTCCGGCATAACGTTGGCTTCGCAAACGTTAGCCTTCACTGCAACAAGCCCGCAAAGCGGGCGTGTTGCACGGCATTCACGACATTCACGGCATTAACGAAAGTCACGGCTCCTTCGCGGCTTTCGCCTTCAGCATCCCTACGTAGCCGCTGATGTCGGCGTACCAGATATTGCCGGCGTTATCCGCCGCGAGCGTATAAGGCCTCGCATCCGGGCGCGGAAGCTGGAAAATTCTCATCTGGCCGTCGCGCAATCGGCCGATGGCGTGGTGGCGCAGCAAGCCGAACCAGACCGACCCGTCCGGCGCGATCGCGATCCCCGACAACCCCGCCCAACTGGTGCCGGGCACTTCGAATTCGGTGAATTTGCCGTCGGCAAACCTGCCGACTTTATTGCCGCGGAACTCCACGAACCACACGCTGCCTTGTTGATCCACCGCGATGTCGGTCGGCGAGCTTCCACGCGTCGGCACTTCGTGCTCGGTCATGGCCCCGCCTGGCGCGATCTTGAGCAACTGGTTGCCGCTTTGCAGCGTCGCCCACACGTTGCCCTTCGCGTCCACGCTTACGCCGTAAGGACCGCCGCGCACGTTCTTTATTTCGTAGCGGGTGAGCTTGCCTTCGGTGAGCCGCGTGATGCTGTAGGCAGTACCCTCGGCGAACCATATCGCGCCGTCCGGCGCAACCGCAAGCCGCCCCAGGCGCGCGATCGGCGTATCGAGAGGAAACGTCGCCCGTTTGCCGTCCGGTGAAATGCTTGCGATCGCCTGGTCCAGCGCGTCCGTATACCAGACCACGCCGTTGCCATCCACACCGATTCCGATCGGTTCGACATTGTTGCGCTTGCCCGTGACTACCCGTTCGATCTTGCCGTCGCGCAGTTTGCCGAACGCGTTGGCGGAATCCATGGTGAACCAGACAGTATGGTCCGGCGCGATTGCCAATGCGGTCGGGATGTCGGTCGCCTCGGTCATCGCGTATTCGATGAAGTCCCCATGAGATGCGGAGCCGTACCGCCAATATGCATACCCGGCCAGCGCCACAACAATTGTCGCCGCCGCGATGAAAAGATAAAGCCGTTTCATTCTCACTTTGTAATTTTCCAGTTCTTCTGTTGAGCGACCGTCACGCGCGGACCCGATTCAACCAGCGTACGCCCACCCACGCGAGCACGATCAGCAGCACCAGGAATGCCGCGCCGCCGGCAAGGCTCAACGAATCCAGATGGGTGAGCAGATTCGCGCCGCCAGAGGCACGACGCCACACCTCGGTGTAAGGGGAAAGAGAAAAGCCCGCATACAGCGTGCCGGCGTCGTGCTCGTCACGGACCAGCGGGCCGGCTTCCAGGTGCACGGGGAGATTGCCTTCGACCAACAGCCACGTCTGCCCGCTGTCGGTGCTGCGCAGGATGCCCCGGTGAGTACTCAGCACGATGATCTTGCCACCGTCCGCGACAGCGATCCCGCGTATCGTAGTACCGCTCTCAGGCAGAACCTTGCCTACGGGGTTCCAACTCATTCCCATGTCGTCACTGGCGTATATCTGATCCGAGGCAGCCACCCACAGCTCGCCGTCGGACGCCAGTGCCTCTACGCGTCCTCGCGTAAGTCCGGCATCGCGCGGCCGCCATGAAGCCCCGTCGTCCCGGCTGGCCCAGATGCCTCCCTCAATCAACGCCAGAACAATTTCCTGCGGCTGCGTGACGACGACCAGCACGGTAACAGCACCCACTGGCAGACCCTCGCCCGACGCCGACCAGCTGCGCCCGCGATCGTCACTCGCGAACACGCCGCGTTCACCGGCAAGATACAGGCGCCGCGACCCCGCCGCGATAGCCCGCGCCGGAGCCGCGCCGGCCGGTGCGAGCGTATCCAGCCAGATCGAGCCGTCCTCGCTGAAATAGATGCGGTTGGCAGTGGAGGCGATTGCACCGTTCCCGTCGTCATCGAAGCGCACCGCATAGGCAGAGCCATCGAATTGCACTCCCGGTTCCTGTACCCAGTCGCGACCGCCGTTCTTCGACCGCAACAGCCGCGTGTCGGTGCCGTAGAGCAAATGGTTGGCGTCCTTCGGATTGACAGCGAGCGCGAGTGCGCCACCGATGAACAACCCCGCATCCGCGGGAAACCAGGTGCCGCCATTGTCCCGGGAGCGGAACAGGCCTCCCCACGCGCTCGGATCGTGAGCAGATGCAGCCACCGGCAGAAAGGCAGCCAGCAGCATCAGAATTCTTGCGGCGCGGCAGAACAAGGTGATGGAAACCAGACCTGCAAAAAAAAATGCGAGGAGCCGATTGTGTCGGCTCCTCGCATCGGAGTCTACTATCTGCGGTCAGGCAATTAGGGCTTGCGCGACTTTTCTCCGGGTGCCAGCGTGATCTCCGCCAGGCGACCGCCGTTCATACCCACCCAGTGGTTCTTGGTGATCGGGTACTTGTCTGAGTAAGACAGCGGCTCGTGTGCAGAAACGCAATTCTGGTAACCACCGGTCACCTTGTAGCACTTCTCGTAGGCCAAGAACTGCTGCACCGAATCGGTCTGCTGAATGTTGGCCACTTCCCAGTCACGGATCGCTTCCCAGGAGGAGTAGGCATCGGAACCGAACATCAGCTTGCCGATCGGAGTGTTGACTTCCAGCAATTGCGAGCCGGCGGTGTGGGCGCGATGTGCAGCATGAATCTTCACGCCGGGTATCACGTCCATATCCCCATCCACGAGCACGGCTTTGCCAGCGAGAACCTTGCCGTAGATCGAGGCGACAGTCTTGGACGGATAGCCGCAGGCCGGAGTGCGGTTGCAACCACCGGGCGAGTCGTTGACGGCGCTGATGCGCGGATGCGGATAGTTGAGCGCCCACTCGATGCCCTTCAGCTCTTCCCTCTGGATATATAGCACCGCGTTCGGGAATTCATCCAGCGAGCCGGCATGATCCCAGTGACCGTGGCCGACGATTACTTTGCTCACGTCCTTGGCGTCAAATCCAAGCTGAGCGATCTGCTTGGACAGCGGCGACCAGTGTCCTGTGCCGGTTGCCTTGTGGTAATCGGTCGCGTTCCAGCCGTTGTCGTACAGGATCAGTTCCTTGCCGCACTTGATCACGCCGACGTTGACCGGCAGGTCAACCTTGTTGACGTTGTTGCGCGGATTGTCGCTGCCCTGAACGAAAGAGCGGTCAGGATGGAACATGCCAAACGGCACGTTCATAAAGCGGCTGTTTTCAACCAGCCAAGCAGAACAAACCTGCGCCTGCGCCACCGGAGCGGCCAGCATCGCCGCAGTAGCCAGGCTCGCCGCAACAAGCGCTCGTACCAGACTATTCTTCATTTTTTACCCCTCCTTTACGTTGGACTTCAAGTTACGACTTCTTCTCTGTTTTTCGAATCCGCGCCTGCCTCCAGCCCGGACTGACCCGACTCAATGCGGCTTGAACTCACCCGGCCATAGCATTTCGCCCACCTCGAGCGTCAGACCTGCCGCCTTGGACGACATCTCATGCGCCTGGATCAGGTGCTCATCGCGGCCATCCCCTGCGACCTTGATCATGGTTACCGATGAGTCCCGATAAAGTCTGATGGCGGCCATGTACTCCCGATGCAAGGCCAACATCGATACCGGGGGCCGCAGCTTGCTTGCCTGCGCCAGCGCCGCATCGAACGTCCGCGTCAGCGGCGTGACCCGTTCCTTTACTGTCGCCAACCCTATATCGCCCGTTTTGTACGCGAGTCCGGCGAAGGTCATTCTCACTGCGGTCTGCTTCACCTGCGCGTGTATCGGCCACAGCGCGTGCGCATAAGCCTCTTCCGCCGCAGTCATCGCCGGCCGCTCGGAATGCCCGAACGCGGAAACCGGTACGACCTGTTCTTGCTGTGGGGTCGCGATCTCGCGATACACCGCCACCGCCACCAGTGCAATCAGCCCTGCCACCAACATCCCGAGACCGAAACCCTTCAGCGCTGAAAACCGGGCCGTACGCTGCGGCCCGCTTACTTCTGTCTGCATTGTGAAAATCTAATGCTTGCAAGGATTAGCGTCAATGCTGCGCCGCAGTAACCAGTTCTTAATTTTCAAGGACTAATTCTCAAATTTCAGTTTGAAATATTCGGCCACGGAATGCTCACTGCGGCGACCACTTCGGATTGTCCGTAAACAGCCCATCGACGTAGCCGACGTAGTAGATCAGGAACAGTCCAAATCCCAGCGACAGCAGCCCGGAAGCCACGCGCAAATAGGCGTTGAAGCGCGGTAAGCGTCCCATCGAATAGGAGAACGGCGCGGCGATCGCCACGGTGATCAGCATCATGCCGGCGATGGTACCGACGCCGAACAGGAACAGGTACACCATGCCCCATAACGGGTCCTTAATCGCGGTGAGCACCAGCAGCGCCACCGCTGCCGATCCGGCCAGTCCATGCACGACGCCCACTACCAGAGGGCGCACCATCTGATAGAGCCCGATCCCGCCCAGTTTGCGGTCCAGCCAAGCCTGCGGTGTCCGGTCTTCGGGATGTCCATGGTTCGCCTCGCCGTGGCCGTGGGTATGCGTATGCGCGTAGTCACCATGGGCATGGGTATGGGCGTGAAGCGAGCCGGAACCCGGCGCCACGTTGTCGCGAATCCATTGGTTGAGGCCGGTCAGGTTGAGGAAGCCGAGCACCACCAGCATCACCCCTACGGCGAACTCCATCGCCAGCCCGGTACGCGGCGGAATGACAATGGAGAAAAGAATGATCGCCCCGCCGACGATCGCCACCGTCAGCGTATGGCCCACTCCCCACAATGCGCCGATCAGCGCCGCGCCGCGCAACGAGCGCTGGCGGCTGACGATAGTCGAGATCGCGATGACATGGTCGGCGTCGGTGGCGTGACGCATACCGAGAAAGAAGCCGACTGTAAGGAGGGAGAGCGTGGTGATCAAGACCGGAACAGCCTGATTGACTTGGTTTTGTGGGGCGTGAAGCTACTCCCGGTGCGCCCGGGCGTCAAGCGACGTCATGAAAATCATGAAATGCTTCTGCGGGTTTTGCGCTGGCTGCGCATTGTTGCTCGGGTAGAGGATAATCACAGGCCTCGCGGTCGCCAATCGATGCCGGACCGCAAGACCAATTGCCAGGGAGACGCCATGACGAGATGCTCGGACGCGCGCGGACTCGGGTTCGCCGCGCTACTGCTGTCGAGCTTCGCTGTGAACGCCGCCGAGTGGGCGGGCGACCTCACGCCGATCGGAACGCAGGACTGGAATGCCGCACGTGCCGCGCATCTGCTGGAGCGCGCCGGCTTCGGCGGCACACCGGAAGAGATCGCGCTGTACGCCGCAATGACGCCACGGGCCGCAGTCCGGCGGCTGGTCTACCACAAGGGCATCCCGAACGATCTGCCCTCCTTCGACCACTCGGGTGCTCACGATCCCGGGCTCGAACCCTTCCCGCCATCGCGCCCGGCCGCAACCGATCTCGCCAGGAAGACCGGCGAATCCCTCGGCGTCAAAGTCAAACCCGCGGGCAATCGGCGCCTGCAGCCGGTTGCCGACCGGTTTTTCTACTGGCTGCGCGCCAGCAGGCTGGAGACGCATCGCATCGCCTACTGGTGGGCGAACCGCATGCTCGTCAGCCAACGCCCGCTGGAGGAAAAGATGGCGTTGTTCTGGCATGGTCACTTCGCCACCAGCGAAGAAAAGGTGCGCGACTACCGCAAGATGCTCAAGCAGCTCGAGCTGTTCCAGGACAAGGGCACCGGAAGCTTCCGCGAGCTGCTGATCGGCGTGGCGCAGGACCCGGCAATGCTCGCCTTCCTTGACGCCGCGGTGAACGTGAAGGGCGCCCCGAACGAGAACTTCGCGCGCGAGATCATGGAGCTTTTCACCATGGGGGTCGGCAACTACACCGAAACCGACATTCGCGAAGCGGCCCGCGCCTTTACTGGATGGAATTTCGTCGACCTGAATTTCGTGATCGCACCGGACAAACACGACGGCACGACGAAGACGGTGCTTGGCCGCAGCGGTAATTTCGATGGCGTGGCGGTGATCGACGTCATCCTCGCCCGCCCGGTGACCGCTGAGTACATCGCCGGCAAGATTTACCGCTATTTCGTGCGCGACGAGATTTCTCCGGAACTGCGCAAGAAGCTGGGCGCAAAGCTGCGCGACTCGAACTATCAGGTCGTGCCGCTGCTGGAGACACTGTTCCTGTCCCGCGATTTCTACAGTCCGGCGTCGGCCGGAACGCGCATCAAACCGCCGGTCGAGTTGGTGGTGTCGACTTACAGGAAAATGGGGCTGAAAGAAATCCCCGGGGTGCCGGACTTCAATGAAGTGACGGAAATGCTCGGCCAGAAGCTGTTCTTTCCGCCCACGGTGGCCGGCTGGGCGCAGGGCAGAAGCTGGATCACCCCGGGCCTGCTGCTGGCACGGGGCAACTTCGTTTACGACACGGTTTTTCCCGACATCAACTTCCTCCCGCCCGATCGCTACCCGGGCAGCGACTACCAGATCGCCGCCGTGAGCGAGAAGCTGGCGATGGGTTTCGATGTGACGAGCGCGACCAAGCCCGACGCCAAGGAAGTGACTTCGATGTCGATGCAGATGGCCGATCGCGACGAGGATTTCAACACCCGGCTGGCAAGCTACCGCGGCTGGCAGATGGCGATCCAGAAAGTGAAGCCAATACCGAGGGCGACTGCGCAACTCGATCTGGCCGGCATGGTGCGCGCGGCCGGCTGCCGCAACGCCCAGCAGGCAGTGGACGTGCTCCTGGCACGCTTCCTTTCGGTACCGGTGGATGCCGCCACCCACGCGCGCATCGGAAAATTCCTCGAAAGCGAACTCGGTACCGGCGACGTGGTCGCGGCCGGCACTTTCCTGGAAGAACCGTTGCGATCGACGCTGCACCTGATTCTTTCGTTGCCGGAGTACCAACTGGGATAACCGCCTCACCCCCGCCCTCTCCAGCAAGCTGGAGAGGGAGCCTGAACCGTAGAGGTAGACGGAACATGAGCAAAGTTAGTCGAACTGGAAGCTGGACGAGACGCGATGTGCTGCGCGCATGCTTGTGCGGCGCGGGGGCCGGTGCACTCAATGGCATGCCGCTGGTGTTCTCGCGTGCGCGTGCCGCAGACGCCACTGCCTCGAATCGGATCCTCGTAGTCCTCGAGCTATCCGGGGGCAACGACGGCCTCAATACGCTGGTGCCCTACGGCGACGACGCCTACTACCGCCATCGCCCCCGAATCGGAATCCGCCCGGAGAAACTGCGCCGGATCGACGAGCGCTTCGGTTTCAATCCGGGAATGTCCGGCTTCGAGGGCTTGTACAAGGACGGCAGGATGGCGGTGGTGCACGGCTGCGGTTACGCCCAGCCGTCGTTCTCGCATTTCACCTCGATGGCTTACTGGCACACCGGCGCGCCCAACAGGGGCGAGGAAACCGGCTGGGTCGGCCGGCTCGCCGATGCCATCGACCCGCAGACCACCCCGAATTTCATCGTCAACATCGACGAAGCGCAGTCTCTGGCGGTGAGCGCGCGCAACCACGTTCCGGTGGTGTTCGACGATCCGGAGCGCTTCGGCCGCAAAGGCCTTTATCAGACCCGGCCGCTGCTGGACCAGGTTGCCGACGCGACGCATGACGCGAACCCTTCGCGCCGTTACCTGCTCGAGGTGGCGAAAAGCGCGCGCGAGGCCTCGCAGCTGGTGCGCGATGCGTGGGTGAAGTACAAGACGCCGGTGGATTACGGCATCGTCCCGGTCGATCTGCCGAAGATCGCGTCGCTGATCGCCGCCGGCATGCCGACACGGTTGTACTACACCTCGTATCGCCACAACGCTTTCGACACCCACGTGCAGCAACCGGACCTGCATCAGCGGCTGCTGACCTACGTCTCCGACGCGGTGGCCGGGTTCATGAAGGACATGCAGCGCATCGGCCGCGCCGACGACATGGTGATGCTGGTATTTTCCGAGTTCGGACGGCGCGTGCCCGAGAACACCAGCCTCGGCACCGATCATGGCACCGCCAATCACATTTACCTGATCGGCAAGCCGGTGAAGGGCGGCCACTACGGCACGCCACCGAAGCTCGACGCTCTCGACGAAGGCGACAATCTGGTGTTCACCACCGATTTCCGCCGCGTCTACGCCAGCATCATCGAAGGCTGGCTGGGTCACCGCGACACGCGCACGCTGCTCTCCGGCAACTTCGAAACTTTCCCTATCTTCGGCTGAGCCGGCAGCCGGTCCGCGCCGTTTTCAGGTTTAGCCGTTTTCGGGTTTAATACTGCCTTGGAGGGTTCTGATCAAGCTGCGCGCACGTTGCGCCCGGCAGAATTTCCCCGGGCAAGCCGTCCCAATCGCGGAGCTCATCGGCGTCGCAGTCAACGTACCGCGGGCGGGCCAGCATGCACCTCGCAATACCTCCGACATCCGGTGGCCACCGCCTGCGAATGACAAAAATGGACATCCGCAACAAGACCTACGGCGATGTGCTGGTGCTCTCACCCGTGGGCAGGATCGACCACGCCAACAGTGAAGAATTCCGCCAGGCCCTCGATCCGATGATCCAACGCTGCAGCGTCAACGGCGAGCGCCTGGTGCTGGATCTCGGCGGCGTGGACTACGTGAGCAGCGCCGGACTGCGTTGTTTCATGCTGGCGGAAAAGCAGGCCAAGTCCCAGGGCGGCACCATCGTGGTTGCGGCGATGCAACCCGTGGTGAACGAGATCTTCGAGATCAGCCGATTTACCCTGGTATTCGAAACTTTCGCCACGGTGCGCGACGCCCTGGCGAAGGTCTCGCCCGCCGCGCTAAAGGCCTTCGGCGCCGCCTCGTGACCATGCGGGTACGCTTCTGGGGGACACGCGGCTCGATCCCGGTCGCGCTGACTTCCGCCGACATCCGCCACAAAATCGAGCAGGCGCTCGCCCTGGCGATTGCCAGCGGCGTGGACTCCCCCGAGAAGCTGAACACCTTCATCGAGCACGACCTGGGTTTCAGCATTTCCCACACCTACGGCGGGCATTCGTCGTGCGTGGAGTTCGAAACCGGGCGTGCAGAATACCTGGTCTGCGACATGGGCAGCGGCGCACGCGCGTTCGGCAACAGCATCATTTCACGACGCGACGGCGGGCCGCCTCCGGTCATCAACGTGATCATGTCCCACGTGCACTGGGACCACATCATGGGTTTTCCTTTCTTCGCTCCCGCCTATGTTCCGGGGGCACGTATCCGCATCCATGGCTGTCACGACGTGCTCGAGCAGGCGTTCCGGCTGCAGCAGTCGGCGCCCTGCTTCCCGGTGGAATTTTCCCGGCTCGCCGCCGATATCGAATTCGTGCAACTCAAGACCGGCGCCAGTTACGACGTCGCCGGTTTCAAGGTCACGCCCAGGCTGCAGCGGCACACCGGCGACTCCTACGGCTACCGCTTCGAGCGCGACGGAAAAATCGTGGTGTACTCGACCGATTCAGAGCACAAGCTCGAGGATCCGGACGAAACCCGTGGCTTCATCGATTTCTTCCGCAACGCCGACCTGGTGATCTTCGACGCCATGTACTCGCTGCTGGACGCGGTGTCGGTGAAGGAGGACTGGGGACACTCGAGTAACATCGTCGGCGTGGAGATGGCGCAGATGGCGAATGTCAGGCATCTGTGCATGTTCCATCACGAGCCTGCGTTCGACGACGAACGCATAGAATCGGTGCTCAGGGAAACCATCCGCTTCGAGAAGCTGACCCGCACGGAGCAGCCGTTGACGGTGACTGCGGCGTACGACGGCATGGAAATCGAGTTGTGACGCAAGCTCCGCAGACCAGTCCAGGCGACGGGGAAGCGCCGCAAGGCGGACGAAGCCGTTCCTGGAGCGAACGCGCGCTGATGCGCGTGCTGGTCGGCGGCCACGGGAGGCCGCTGGGCACCGCGGTACTGGTGCTCCTGCTGTTGATCTCCTTCGCGCCCGACCTGCGCGTGTTGACCCAGCTTCGGCTGGCGCTGTTCGACAGCTATCAGGCCATCGCGCCGCGGGTGCGCGCTTCCGCCCCGGCGGTGATCGTCGCCATCGACGAGAAAAGCCTCAAGGAACTGGGCCAGTGGCCGTGGCCGCGTACCGTGTTGGCGAATCTCATCGAAGCAATCGGAGAAACCGGTCCAGCGGCGATCGGCGTGGACTTGCTGATGCCGGAACCCGACCGCATGTCGCCCGTCAACCTGGCGGGGCTGATCGAGCGCATGGACGCCAGACTCGCCCACCGCCTGGCACAGTTGCCCGACAACGACGCCGTCCTCGCGGAATCGCTGCGCCGCTATCCGGTGGCTCTCGGAATCGCCGGCGTGGAACAGGCAGAAGCGGGCGCCGCGGCAACCGGCCGCACCGCGCCGTTTCGCGTTCACGGCTCGGAGCCCACGCCGCACCTGTGGCAGTTTGCCGGGGCACTGCGCAGCCTCCCGCAACTCGATGGCGCCGCGCGCGGTCATGGCCTGCTGAGCGTGGATACGCGCGGCGGAGTCGTGAACCGCGTGCCACTGGTCGCGTCGGTAGCCGGGGTGCTGACTCCGGCACTGTCGATAGAGCTGCTGCGCATAGCAAGCGACATACCGGCGTTCTCGATCACGGCGGACGGCGGCGGCGTTCGAAGCATCGGCGTCGCAGACACCGTGATACCTGCCAACCCCGACGGCTGGGTCTGGGTGCACTTCAGTGCGCACGACGAGGCCCGCTTCGTATCGGCGCTCGACGCAATCCGTGGCGACATCGATCCCGAACTCATCCGCGGCAAGATTGCGCTGGTCGGCGCAACCGGACTGGGATTGTTCGACTACCAGACCACGCCCCTGGGCGAGCGCATGCCGGGAATCGAGATTCACGCGCAGATCATCGAGAACATATACGAGGACAGCCTGCTGCGCCGGCCCGGCCATTTCGAGCAGCTGGAGCGCTTGCTGCTGCTCGGCTGCGGGCTGATGCTGATACTCGCGGTCCCGGCAGCAAAGCCGAGGACGGCCGCACTGATTTACGGGGCCGTGGTCGCCGGACTGCTCGTGCTCGGCTTCGCCCTGTACTACTGGAAGCAATTGCTGCTCGATGTCGCCTGGCCAACGACCGCGGCGACCGTGCTGTTCGGCGTCATGCTCACCGGGGCACTGGCCGAGGCCGACCGCCAGCGCCTTGCGCTCAGGCGCGCGCTGGAAACCGAGCGCGAAGCGGCGGCCCGCGCTGCCGGCGAACTGGAAGCGGCACGACGCATCCAGATGGGAATGCTGCCGCCGCCATCGGCAGATTTCTATGGCGATCCGCGCTTTTCACTGCAGGCGCTGATCGAGACCGCGAAGTCGGTCGGCGGCGATCTCTACGATTTCTTCAAGCTCGACGCCGACCGGCTTTTCTTCATGGTCGGCGACGTTGCCGGCAAGGGACTGGCGGCGAGCATCTTCATGGCGGTGAGCAAGGCCCTGTACAAAAGCGCGGCCTTGCGCAGCCGCCTCGAGAACGGTGCGGTCATCGGCGAAGTGATGCGAGCCGCCAATGATGAAATCGCGCGCGACAATCCGGAGATGCTGTTTGTCACCGTATTCGCCGGCATCCTCGATCTGAACTCCGGCGAACTCGACTACTGCAATGCCGGGCACGACGCCCCCTACCTGCTGCACGCGCAACGTCCGGCGCCGATACACCTCGAGAGCGATTCGGGGCCGCCGTTGTGCGTCATCGAAGATTACAAGTATCAGTCCGAGCGCTACCGGATGACGCCGGGCGAATCACTTTGCCTTTATACGGATGGCGTGACCGAAGCGATGAATTCAACCGGTGAGCTCTACGGGCGCCGGCGGCTGTTCCCGGTGCTTACGGCAGCGCTTGCGGCCAGCGATGCGGTGAAACTGGTGGATGCGGTGCGCGATGACGTGCGCGAATTCGTCGGCACCACCGAACGCTCGGACGATCTCACCATCCTGGCGCTGCGCTGGAACGGCGGCAGCCTGTGAGAGAAACGGGGACAACGAGGCGGGGAATGTGCGCAGGCAGATCAGCGCACGATGATTTCGACGCGCCTGTTCCTGGGCTCGGGAGCGTCGGCGTCAGTGCGCACCACCGGCTCGCGTTTTCCGCGGCCGGCGATTTCGATGTCCTTCCCGGGAATGCCGCGACGGGTCAGATCTTCGCGCACCCGCTGTGCGCGCTGCAAGGAGAGCTGGTCGTTGTATTCCGTGGTCCCGACGGCGTCGGTGTGACCGATGACCGAGATCTCCGGATCGGGGCGCGCCGCGATTTCGGCGAAAACGCGCTCGATTTCGCGCTCCGAATCAAGGGTAAGTTCGTCCTTGCCTTCGAGGAAATACAGCAGAAATGTGGCCGGACGGACGGGCAACGCAGTCAGCGAGGCGGTGAAAGCCTGCTTCGCCAGATCTGCATCGTAGGTGAACGATTCGACGCGCCCGGCGCCTTCGATGCGCGCCGCCGCATAGGGCTGGTCGAGGACGACGGGAGGGCTGCCCGCACTCCGGACCACCACGGCGCCCACGGATCCGTTAGCCTTGGGCAGCAGAACGACGAGGTCATTACCTGCCGGACCCGGCCTGGACGCGGAATCGAGGGGTGCGGTGTGGGTGCACGCCCCAAGAACCAGTGCAATCGCGAGAATTACCTGCGCATGAACAAAACGCATCGTTACTTGGTGGCTGATTCGTCAACTTTCACGACGAATTCGGTGCCGCGCACGCCCATGATTGCCGCCGGCGTTCTTATCCGCATGGCTTCAGGCGACTGCTTTACGATCTCGCCGGAGACCACAGCGAGCGTACCCTTTTTCAGCGCGGTGTCGAACTCGCCTTTGTGGGTAGTGCTGTCGAACACGAAGCGCTCGATCACCAGTTCGCTGTTGGGGCCGGCCGACAAAAGGCTGTTGTCCTGGAAGGTGATGCCTACCGAACCATCGGGTCCGGTCTTCACGGTATCGCGCGCCTGGATCGTGGCGCCGACCGGCGCGGGAAGGCGCTTGCCGTCGCGTTCAATCTGCACTTCGCCCTTCGACACTTTGACGCGTCCTGCTTCCGCGGCCAGCGCGGGCAATGCGACCACTGCGCACAGCAGCAGCAAAAAGCCGAAGATTATGAAATCTCTTTGTAACATCAACACTTTGCTCATTTGTCGCCCCTTCGTAGGTAACTGGGCAGGCAGAGGATGCCGGCGCACAACCTATCGTGCAAGAAGCATGCACATTCCCATCATAACAGCGGGTCCGGCATTTGCTGGAAAGAGAAAATGCCAGTCCTATCCAGGAAAAGCGTGTCGCGCCTGAGCCGCACATTCCCCGCCCAGTTGAGGGCTTTCGAGCAGGTGAAGACCCTGATCGACGAATTCGGTGAAGCGGCCGGACTCGGCCGCGAGGATCGCCACAAACTGACGCTAATTGTCGAGGAATTGTTCACCAATACCGTGACCCACGGGCACCGCGGCGACAGCAATGCGCCGGTGCAGATTTCGCTGGAAGACACCGCTGCGGGGGTGCAACTGACCTATGAAGATTCGGCACCGCAGTACGATCCTCTGGCCGCCAGCCGTCGCACCGACTTCGAATCCACCATCAGCGAGCGACGCGTCGGCGGCCTGGGCTTGTTCCTGACCATCGGCCTGACCAACGGTGCCGACTACTTGTTCGTCGAAGGCCGCAATCGCATTTCGCTCACCCTGGTGCCGAGCCGCGGCTAGCAGGCGCGGCATCATCCCCCAGCCAGCGCCACGCCAGCGCTGCGCGGCGCACCGCGATATCCAGCAGATATAGCAACAAAGCCAGTACCGCCAGCCACGGCCACAGCGTGCGCGAGACGCGGCTGTGGTCGCCGTTGTGCGCAAACACTTCGGCGATGCTGGGCGCAAGCTTTCCCCCCGTCTCCTCGGCCAGCGTGCGCAGCAGTTCGAGATTCGGCGGCAATGCTCGGTATTCGTCCGGGTAAGCGTAAAAAAGCCGGCGGCTGCCGGTGCGGCCCACTGCCAGCCGGGACAGACCCGGCGAATCCGCGAGTTCGAAGCGCAGCGCCGCGCCGCTCGCCAGAGGCACCCGCAGCCGGTACGCGCCGGCCCCGCTGTGGCGCAGTTCCACCGTTGTCGTCGCGCCGTCGGGCCCGCTCACCCGCACCCGCGGCGCCAGATCATCGCGGAAATGTCCGTCCGCGGTGAGCGCATTCAGGCTGATCACGGCTTCGCCGCCTTCACGCGATACGCGGAAATCGAGTTCTTCCCCGGAATCGCGGCGCATGGTCTCGCGCGTAAGCTGCGCCCACAGCTTGCCGTAACCCGGCCAGTCGAGCCAGTTCACCGCCCAGCGGTTCTTCACATCGGATGTAAACACCACCACCTTGCCGAGCCCGTACTGCCAGCGCGCCAGCAGCGGCGATCCGGATTGCGAAACCAGGAACACTTCGGCGTTGTCGCGCGCCGTGGCACTCACATAGCCCTTCAGCGGCGGCGCCTGCTCGAAGTCCACGCCGCGGAAAGCCTCCATGCGGCGCTTGACCACCGGCTTGAATGCATCCTCCAAAAGGTTCGAGCGCACCGCACGCTGCGTCTCCTCGATGAAAATCTGCGGCACCGCTTCGGCGCTGACGCTGGCATAGGCGCGCCCCCCGCCCCACCTGGCGATGTTGCCCATCAGTTCGAGGTTGGCGCCTTCGCCGATCGCCACCGTGGAAACCACCATCTTCTCGTCGGTCATGCGCTTGACCAGTCCCTCAAAATCCGCCGGGTGAGTATCGCCGTCCGACAGCAGGATCACGTGCTTGGCCTTGGCATCGGTCTTTTGCAGCAACCGGTAGACCATGCTGAGCGCGGGATAGATGTTGGTCTGGCCGCTCGCCTGGATGCGGGCAATCTGGTCTTCGGCCTTGCGCTTGGCGCGCACGTACTGCATCGGCACCGAAATGTGCGTCTGCGAATCGAATGCCACCACCGCGAACTGGTGCTGCTCTTCCAGCAAATCGAGCGCCGCGCGGGTGGCCTCCTTCGCCAGTTCCATCTTGCGCCCCCTCATGCTGTAAGAGCGGTCTAGCGCAATTACCAGCGCCAGGTCCTTGCGTTTTTCCTGGGCGCGGAACTGCACCGGCAGCACTTTCTCCACCGGCGTGCCGCTGTAGCCCTGCTCGCCGTAGACATTCGCGCCGGCAGCGAACAACAGTCCGCCGCCGGTATCGCGCACGTAGGACTCGATCGCCTGCATTTTCGCGGGCGCGATCGCGTTGGCCGGCGTATCGCTCAGGATCAGCGCGTCGTAGGGCGCAAATGCGGCGGCAGACTCGGGAATGTCAGCGGGTGCCGCGACGTTGACTTCGATGCCTTGGCGCGCCAATGCATCGCGCAGGTAAGCGGCGGCTCCGGGCTGGCCCTCGACGTACAGCACGCGCGGCGCCCTGGCGACCCACGCGGACTGCTGCACACGGTTGTTGCCGGGCACGCGGTCGCCTTCGGCAATCAGTTCCGCCGCCAGCGTGCTGCTGCCGACGCTGGATAGTTGAATCTCGAAGGAGACGCGGTTCAGTCCCGCCGTCAGGCGCACTGCGCGGTTGCCGAGCACGGTGTTACCGGTCCTGAGCACTACGCGCGCGCGCGCCTCGCCCGGCGAGAACGCGCGCACGGTCACGGTTACGGGTTCGCCCTCGCGCACGCCCTGCGGCACTTCGATGCCTTCCAGCCAGGCGTCGCCGTCATCGCGCACTTTCGCCGGGATCGGAAACACCCGGACTTTGGCTTCCTTAAGCCGCGCCAGCACGCGCCACACATTACCTTCGGTCTGGTTGCCGTCGGTAAGCAGCACCAGCCGCTTGACGCGATCGCGATCCAGCCCCAGCAGCGCTTGGTCGAGCGCGCGCTCGAGGTTGGTCGCCGCCCGGTCGATCGCGCCTTCACGCGGGCTGCCTTCGGTGACGGCGAGATCGCGCACCTGTTCGGGCTTCTCAAGCAGCACCGGCCGATCGGCGAACGCGAGGTAGCGCGCCTGCGCCGGCTTGCCTTCGCGATCGGCATCGCCGATCCAGGCGAGCGCCGAGTCGATGAAGGACGATGACACGCTGCGCGAGACATCCAGCGCGTACACCACCGCGACATCGTCCGCTCCGGCGTGCCACTGCGGCCGCATCAACGCCAGCGCCAGCACGGCAACCGCCAGGCTGCGCAAAACGGTAACGACTGCGAGGTGCCTGCGGCTGAGATTGGTGCGGGTTCCATGCGCAGCCCACCACAGCAGTGGAATCGCCACCAGCAGCAGCAACGGCAAGCTGTGCTGAATGCTGATCGCCACGCTCATAGCGTTACCCGCCGGTTCCACGTCAACCACTCGAATATCAGCAATAGCGCCGCAGCCAACAGCAAGGCCGCCCAGGGATCGAGAGGGAATCGCGGCGCCTGCGCTGCTTCGATGGCGGCGGACTGCAGCGGCATCAGCGGCGAACGGTTGAGATCGGTCACGCGCCGGTCGAGCAGGTTGGCCGCCACCCGCAGCCGCTGGCTGGCGGAGACGGCGGTGAACATGCCCGGTTCGGTGACCTCGAACAGCGTGCCGCCG
>CAYNFN010000135.1:0-2625 GCA_964396485.1 uncultured Alcaligenaceae bacterium | reverse complement strand
TGCGGCTGAAGCCCCAACAAGGAGCGTAACAACGCAGGCGCCGCACCTGGCACAACCCAATGACATTTCGACTCTTTAGAGGGACCGGGCGATTCGGGCCGATGACTGCGTCGGCTCCTCCTTATGTAGGCCGGCTACACGGCGTCCTCGCCGTCTTGCCCTCGACCCGAATCGCCTCGGTCGCGCATACGTGACTTATGCAGAGCTTCCCTAGTGTAAAGGAGAAAGCCTCGATGAAACCCTGGATGCTTCTGATCATGCTGATGTCGACTGTGGCGCTGGCCCAGGTCGAGACTTACAAATGGGAGGACGCGGACGGCACGGTCCATTACAGCGACCAGCCGCCGCCGCCGGGCGCCAGGAAAATCGAGCGTATACAACTCGGAGACAAACCTGGGGATGTCGCAATGCCGTACGTCCTCAAGCAGGCCGTGACAAACTTCCCGGTGACGATTTTCGTGTATGACTGCGGAGACGGCTGCAACCGCGCCCGTGCGCTGCTCGCCAAGCGTGGCGTGCCGCACACGTCCAAGGATCCGATGGCACCGGAAATGCGGGAAGAGTTGAAAAAGGTGACGGGCGGACAGGAAGTCGCGCCGGTTCTGCAGGTGGGGCGGCAGATATTGCTCGGCTTCGAGGAAACAAGATGGAACGCTGCGCTCGACGCCGCCGGCTACCCCAAGACTGCATTGGTGCCGGTCACGCCGGTCCAGACCAAACCGGCCCCCGCCGCACCGCCGCCCACACCGGAGCAGGCACCGGCGCGCGATGGCGCGAGCGATCCGGTAAAGCCGGAATCCGAACCTGTACCCGAGCAGAACTGACGACGCTTGAAGCTCGCCGCCTGGAATGTCAACTCGCTGAGGGTTCGCCTGCCGCATCTGCTCGAGTGGCTCGCGCGTGAGCGCCCCGACGCGGTTTGCTTGCAGGAAACTAAAACCGAGGACGCAAATTTTCCTGTGGACGCAATCGGACAGGCCGGATACAGCGCCGTATTCTCCGGGCAGAAAACCTACAACGGCGTGGCGATCCTGGCGCGCGATGCGCCGCAGGCGGTCGAGGCGAACATCTCCGGCTACGCAGACGAGCAGAAACGGGTGTTGTCCGCCACCGTGGGAGACCTGCGGCTGGTGTGCACGTACGTACCCAACGGCCAAAGCCTGGAATCCGACAAGTATCGCTACAAGCTCGACTGGCTGGCGGCATTTGACCTCTGGCTGGACGCGGAACTGAAGAAGCACCCGCGGCTGGCGGTGCTCGGAGACTTCAACATCGCGCCGGAAGAACGCGACGTCCACGACCCGAAGGCCTGGGAAGGCCAGGTTCTGGTCAGTCCGCCCGAGCGTGCAGCGTTTCAGCGACTGCTCGGGCGTGGACTGAAAGACAGCTTCAGGCTGTTCGAACAGCCCGAGAAGTCATACTCCTGGTGGGACTACCGGATGAATGCTTTCAAGCGCAATCTGGGATTGCGCATCGATCACATTCTTCTCTCTCCCGAACCCGCGTCGCGCTGCCGTTCGAGCAGCATTCATGTGGACATGCGCAAGCTGGAACGGCCCTCCGACCACGCACCGGTGGTCGTCGAGATTGCTTGAGATCAAAAGCTCACCACGGAGGACGAAAAGAAACGTTGACCACGGAGGACACGGAGGACACGGAGGACACGGAGGAAGGGCAAGAACAAAAAAACAGATGAGTGTTGGAACCCCTAATTGGCGAACAATCCACCAAAGCAGAAGTTGGCAATGGAGGGTGACAAACAGCCGCCTCGCTCTTAACCCCAAAATGGTTGTTCTTTGTCTTTTGGTTTTCCTCCGTGTCCTCCGTGTCCTCCGTGGTGAGATGTAGTCGCTCTTAGTCTGCCCCGTCGTCCTTTTCCAAACCCAGTTCCTGGATCTTGCGGGTCAGTGTGTTGCGGCCCATTCCCAGCAGCACAGAGGCTTCGATCCTCCGGCCGCCGGTGTGGGCAAGCGCCCTGGTTATGAGCGCCCGCTCGAACTGGCGGGAAAGTGCATCGAGGATCGCGCTGTCGCCGCGTTTCAGCAGCGTTTCGGCTTCCCGCTCCAGCGCGGTTACCCAGCTTTCCGCGGAGGGAACAAGGGCTTCCTCACGCAACTCCGGAGGCAGGTCCATGACGTCAACGTTCATCCCTGGCGCCATCACCGTCAGCCAGTGGCAAAGGTTCTCGAGCTGGCGCACGTTGCCGGGGAAATTCAGCGAGGACAGATACTTCATCGCCGCCGCGGACAGCTTCTTGGTTTCCACGCCCAATTCACGCGCGCTTTTCTGAAGGAAATACTTGGCCAGCAGCGGAATGTCCTCGCGGCGTTCGCGCAGCGCCGGCAGGCGCAACCGGATCACATTCAGCCGGTGGAATAGGTCCTCCCGGAACATGCCCTGCTTGACCCGGCTTTCCAGGTCCTGGTGCGTTGCCGCGATAATGCGCACGTTGGCCTTGATCGGTTGATGCCCGCCGACGCGGTAGAACTGACCGTCCGACAGCACCCGCAGCAGGCGGGTCTGCAGGTCGGGCGGCATGTCGCCGATCTCGTCCAGAAACAGGGTGCCGCCTTCGGCCTGTTCGAAACGACCGCGCCGCATCGCCTGCGCGCCCGTGAAGGCGCC
>CAYNFN010000134.1:0-3405 GCA_964396485.1 uncultured Alcaligenaceae bacterium | reverse complement strand
CGGGCGTACCGCTAACGAGTCACAGCCGTCCGGCTACACGGCGTCCTCGCCGTCTTGCCCTCGACCCGAATCGCCTCGGCCGCGCATGTGGAACCTGATCAGAGCTTCCCTAGATGTTGCGACGGCCGGAGGGGCAGGGCACCGGAATGCGGGGTCTTGGCATATCATGCGTTTCGCCGGTCGCACGGC
Source organism: uncultured Alcaligenaceae bacterium (assembly GCA_964396485.1). GTDB lineage: Bacteria > Pseudomonadota > Gammaproteobacteria > Burkholderiales > JACQAP01 > JACQAP01. Next base: position 3,216 of record CAYNFN010000134.1, on the reverse strand, counting down.
AGCGCTGCCGGTGCAGATGCAGATGGAGAAAAACAAGCTCGGAGGGCTGCATGCGTACTTACATGATCGGGGCAGGGGCGATGGGATCGGTGTACGGCGGGCTGCTCACGCGGGCAGGCGGCGACGTCACGCTGATCGACCCGCGCGCAGACCACGTCGGCGTCATCTTGCGCGAAGGGCTGACGATCGAGGGGGTGCGCGGCCAGCACGTAATCCACGTGCCGGCGCAAACCAGCCACACCGGGCTGCCCGCGGCGGACTTCGCCATCATTTTCACCGATGCCAATGCCACCAGGGAGGCGGCGCGCACCGCCGCACAGGTGCTAAAGCCGGAAGGTTTTGCGCTGACGTTGCAAAACGGCATTGGCAACGTCGAGGCGCTGGTCGCGGAACTGGGTGAGGCGCGCGTCATCGCGGGCGTGAGTATGAACAGCGCCGCCAATCCGGAGCCCGGGCGCGCGCAGTACACCAATGCCGGAATGACTTCGATCGGTGAGCTGGACGGCCGCAACACCAAACGGATCGCGGAAGTGGCGCGGATGCTGAACAAGGCCGAAATCGAAACCACCGTCATCCCGGACCCGATGGTGTATATCTGGGGCAAGTTCGTGCTCAACTGCGCGATCAATCCGCTCACCGCGGTCACCGGGCTACGCAGCGGCGAGATGTACCGCACGCCGGAAGTGAACGCGCTGCAGGACCGCATCATCGACGAGATCCTCATGGTGGTCGAGCGCAAAGGCATCCGCATTTCCGAGCCCGATCCGCGCAGGAAGATCAAGGAGCACTGCCGGGTGCGCTACAACCAGCCCTCCATGATGCAGCACGTCGAGCAGGGCCGCCGCACCGAAATCGACGCGCTCAACGGGGCGCTGGTGCGCGAGGCCAGGGCGCTCGGGATCGCGGTTCCTTACAACGAGGCGATCGTCGCGGTGGTAAAAGGACTGGAGAAGAGCCGCAGGCAGCGGCTGCACGAACCGCCGATCGATTACGCCAAGCGCGAGGAAGAAGCGGAAAAGGAAGCAAGGAAAGAGTGAGGCGGCGGCTGGCGGCCATCGGTGGGTGCAACCCGGGATCGGTTGCGAAGTCCAATACCGGAAGCCGGTACACTAGGGCGGGAGCAAGGGAACCTGACGCAGATCATGAAGCAGGCAACCATGAAACCGGCGCAACGTCCGGCGGCGGTGTCGCGGCCGGCGAAGAAGCCGCAAAACCCGCAGATCAACCTGCAGACACGCAAGATGCTCAAGCAGCACTACCGGGCGAAATACGGGGTAAAGTAATGCGGTGACAAGTGACAAGTGACAAGTGACAAGTGACAAGTGACGAGTGACGAGTGACGAGTGACAAGTGACGAGTGACGAGTGACAAGTGACAAGTGACGAGTGACAAGTGACAAGTGACGAGTGACAAGTGACGGTCAAGTGAACAATGAACGCCATCCTGAGCGCGGACGAACTGCGTCACTATAAGGAACAGGGGTATGTGTTCCCGAAGTATCGCCTGCCGGCGCCGCTGCTGGATCGGCTGAGGAAGGGTATCGACCGATTGCTGACTACATACACCGACGTGGCGCAGGAGGACCTCGCCAATCCGCACATGATTCCGCCGACCGAGGGTGCGCACTTGAATCCCTTCATGGAAACGGCGCGCCATGCGCCGATCCTGGACATCGTCGAGCAGGTGCTGGGGCCGGATGTCGTTTTGTGGATCTCTCGCGTGCTCTGCAAGCCGCCGCGCAACGGCCGCGAGGTGCCCTGGCACCAGGACGGGGAGTACTGGCCGATGCGTCCGCTGGCGACCTGTTCGGTGTGGATCGCCATTGACCCGGTGTCGACGGTGAACGGGTGCATGCGTTTCATTCCCGGTTCGCACCAGCGCCAGGAGCTGTACCGGCACCACCAGGCCGATCGCGAGAACCTGGTGTTGAACCTGGAACTCGACCGCGATCAGTTCGATGAGTCCGCGGCCGTGAACGTCGAACTCGAACCCGGCGCGATGTCGTTGCACGACGTGCGCATGATTCACGGCTCGCTTGCGAACACCTCCGGGCAACGGCGCGCCGCCCTGATCATGCGTTACATGCCGGCGACGTCGCACTATGACCGCGCGCTGGTTGCGCAGAAGAAAATCAACAGCCCGTTCAACCTCTTCGATCAGCCGCTATGGTTGATGCGCGGGGTGGACAGGTCCGCAAAGAATGATTTTGCGCACGGCCACGCGTTCTGGAAAGAACGCTACGCCGGCGGTTTCGCACTGCCCAAGGGAAGCGAAGGCTAGAAAATCAGTGACGGGTGACGAGTGACGGAAAAGTGCAAGGACGATCCCCTCTGGGGACAAGTGAGGCGCAAGGATGAAGAACGGCAGTGATGAGTGACGGGTGACAGGTGACGGGTGACGAGTGACGAGTGACGGCAAAGTCTAGCCAGTTTTCTCACGTGTTGAGTATTCCTTTGCGATCTCTCTTTTTTGCCTCTGCGTCCTCTGCGTCAACGCTTTCAATGCCGGCCCGTGGCCGGCTACCATCGCTTGCAGAACGCGTAAACCTCTAAACCTCAACGCAAAGATTCTTTTCAATACCTTCCCTTCAATACCCCCTTGAGGGGTGCGCTCGACGGGTGCCCTTAAGGGGTGCGCAAAGAATTCTTCACAATACCCCCTTGAGGGGTACGCAAAGGAACGCAAAGAATTACGTGAATGAAGATCGCGGTGGGTCCGAATTCAGGTCTGCCGGAAACCCCGTTCATCATTCAGTCCGGTTGCAACTGTTTGCCCGTGTGCCATCCCATCAATATGTTCCGTTTCGTTTTTCTTTGCGTACCCCTCAAGGGGGCATTGAAGTGAATCCTTTCTTGTCTTTCCTCTGCGCCCTAAAAGGGTACTCCGACGTGATCCGCACGTAGGGTCTCTGCGTCAAACGCTTTTGATGCCGGCCCGTGGCCGGCTGTTTTTTGCCGAGTCCCGAATCCGATTTCAATTTGCCGGCTCGATCCGCGCGAGTACGCCGTCTGGCGCGTCGGTCAGCAAATAGATATAGCCGTCGGGGCCGGTTCGCACATCGCGGATGCGGCCGAGTTCGCCCTGGATCAGGCGCTCTTCACTGACGATTTTACCGCCATCCAGTTCCAGCCTCGCCAGCAACTGGAATTTCAGTGAACCGACGAACAGATTGCCGCGCCAGTTGGGGAAGCGCGCGCCGGTGTAGAACGCCATCCC
>CAYNFN010000133.1:0-2461 GCA_964396485.1 uncultured Alcaligenaceae bacterium | reverse complement strand
TAGCGGCTGGCGGTAACAACCAGCTCGACTTCAAGCGCGGCAACAGCATTTTTGTGTTCGCGCTGCCGTAAACTTTTTGTCAGCATCAGCGTTATAAAGTGAGACAAGAGGGGCCGCCTTCGGGCGGCCCCTTCTCTTGTCCTCGATTCGAGGACAAGAGAAGGGGAAGAGGAAAGAGAAAAGGTGAAAGAGGAAAGTAAAATCGTCCTGCTTCGCCCTATTGCTCTTACCTTTCCTCTTTAATCTTTCCTCTTTTCTCTTACCAATCGGACCACCGTTGTGAAAATATTTCTCCCCTTGCTCGCCCTCTCCTTCCTCCTGCCCGCGAGTGCAATCGCGCAGGCCGCCGTTGCGGGCAAGGAAAAAGCCGTGGTCTGCGGCGCCTGTCACGGAGTGGACGGCAACGCCACCATTCCGCAGAACCCGATCCTTGCGGGCCAGACCTCTCGCTACATCTATCTGCAGCTCAAGGATTTCAAGGAGGGCCGGCGCAAGGACCCGCTGATGTCGCCGATGGCTGCGAACCTGTCGAGGAAAGACATGTTCGACATCGCCGCGTACTACGCCGCGCAGAAACCCACCAACCAGAACTCCAGGGGCGACGCTTCCAAGGCGGCCCGCGGCAAGCAGGTCGCCGACGCCGCGCTGTGCACCATGTGCCACTTGGGCGGCTTCTCCGGGCAGAATGAAATTCCGCGCACGGCGGGACAGCACTACGAGTACGCCCTCAAGCAGCTCAAGGACTTCAAGACCCAGAGCCGCAGCAACGACGCCGGCAACATGACCGCGGTGCTGCGCACGATCACGGATAAGGATCTGGAAGCGCTGGCGGCGTACATTGCATCGTTAAACTGAGGCCGTGAATGTCGTGAAGCAAGAAGACGTGAATGCCGGAAGGGCCGTGAATGTCGTAACGGCCGTGAATATCGTGAATGTCGTAACAACTTAACGCGACTTGACTACGGTAGCATTGCGGGATAAGGCTCGGACTCCCGGGCCGTATTGTTTTCCGGGCATCCCTGGACGTTTGAATGTACTGTTACGATACTTGGGAAAGTCATGACATTCACGGACAACACCCGCTCCGGTATCATTCACTTACTGGAAGCAGGAGGGCCACTTGTATGAACCGACTGATCATCCACAGCGATCCTGATATTCAGGGTGGCATCCCGGTTTTTTACGGCACTCGAGTCCCCGTGAAGAATCTTTTTGACTACCTCGAAGCCGGCGATTCACTGGAGGATTTTTTGCGGTCGTTCCCCTCAGTAACGCGAGAACAAGCTGTGGCCGCGCTGGAACTCGCGCGGGAAGCGCTCACCCCCGACGCGCATCCTGCTTGACGAATCGCTACCTCAGGAATTACGAAACGAACTTCCGGAACATACCGTAGTGACGGTTGGAGAGGCCGGCTGGTCCGGTCTGACGAACGGTGAGCTTCTTCTTCAAGCCGCAGATCGGTTCGATGTTTTCGTTACCGCCGATCAGAATCTTCAGTTCCAGCAGAACCTCAGCAAGCTCCCGATTGCGGTTCTGGTACTGGTCGCCGTTAGTAATCGCATAGAGTTACTTCGTCCATTGATTCCCGGTTTGCGGTCAGCCCTCAATGCGTTGCAGCCACGAATGTTCGTTCGAGTCGGTGGCCACAAGTGAAATGGCTGTTGGGAAACTGAGTTGGGTAAAGTCTCGGTGCTGGGCGCCTCCATCCAGAAATTCCCGACCTTCGTCGCCTATTTGCAAGATTCCTCAAATGTGCCTTCAGGTGTCCCTTGCCAGTCACTAGTCACCAGTCACCTGTCACCGGCGGCACGTTTCGCGAACGCGAACTTGCCGCCCTCGGCCCCCACGGCTTCCACCGCATCCATTACTACGAATGGGGGGACGCGGACAATCCGAAAGTTCTCATCTGCGTACACGGACTGACCCGCAACGGGCGCGACTTCGACGATCTGGCCAGGGCGCTGTCGTCGGAATACCGGGTGCTCTGCCCCGACGTGGCCGGCCGCGGCAAAAGCGAGTGGCTCACCCACAAGGAAGACTACGGTTACCCGCTCTACTGCTCCGATATGGCCGCGCTGATTGCCCGCAGCGGCGCGCAGCAGGTGGACTGGATCGGTACCTCGATGGGTGGGCTGATCGGCATGTTCCTCGCCGCGCAACCCAATTCGCCGATCCGCAGCCTGGTGATGAACGACGTCGGCGCCTTCATTCCCAAAGCGTCGCTCGCACGACTTTCCAGTTACGTCGGCAAGGATCCTCGCTACGCTTCCTTCGACGAATTCGAGCAGTACATCCGCGCCGTTTCGGCGCCCTTCGGGCCGCTAACGGATGCGCAGTGGCGGCACCTTGCGCAAACCAACGCTCGCCAGTTCGAAGACCGCCGCTGGGGCCCGAACTACGATCCGGCGCTGGGGCTGGCCTTTCGCGTCGCGCCTGCCGACGTGGTGCTGTGGCCGTTCTG
>CAYNFN010000132.1:0-5721 GCA_964396485.1 uncultured Alcaligenaceae bacterium | reverse complement strand
GACGGCCCGTCGGCGTTTTACGTGCGCGTACTGGAATCCGGAGCGATGCTTCGCGACGGTGCCCTGAAAGTGGACTGAGGACCCGACTGCCCGGGTGGCGGCTGCGTTTGTCACCCCACGGAGGTACGAAGACCAAATGCAGGTTGTGTTCCTCCAAAGAAGGGTCTATTTTTGCTCAGTAGTCGATCGTCGTACCTGAAGTCTTTTAGCCTTGGGGGGGGTAGGAGATGCGAAGGTTTCGTTGGATCGCGCTGCAGGGGAATTCCCGGGGGTTTTTGCCCCCCCTGCTGCTGCTTTTCCTGATAACGACAAGCGGGATACCCGCCCACGCCGCAGACGATTCAGCCACCTGCCGGGCTCCTTTTGCCCGTATTGTCTCAATTCAGGGCACGATAGAACTACTCCGCGCCCGCCAGAACGACTGGTCCAAGGTTACCCGCCTCGACACCCCGCTGTGCGAGGGGGACCGGTTGCGCACCGGCGCGCTCAGCCGTGCGGCGCTGTCTATCCAGCCGGAAACCCTGGTCCGGGTGGACCAGAACACCAGCATTTCGGTCAGCCAGACCGCGAAAGAAACGCTGGTCGAGTTTACGCAGGAAGACATTGTTGCGACATCCGCGACTGCGCACACCCGCGGCGCCGCCTACATCATCACCCGGTTTCCACGCAAATTCAGGGTTAACACACCGCACCTCAACGGCGCGGTCGAGGGCACCGAGTTCTTCGTCGCCGTCGACGCGGACAAAGCGGTGTTTACGATCTTGGAAGGCACGGTGGTGGCGGAGAACCCGGCCGGAAGCCTGACGCTGACCGGCGGGCAATCGGCCGTCGCCGAGGCGGGCAAAGCGCCTGGGCTGCGTGCGGTGGTGCGTCCGCGGGATGCTGTCCATTGGGCCCTGTACTACCCGCCCGTGCTCTATTTTCGCCCCGAGGAATTGCCACCGGGACCAGACTGGCGAGGGGCGGTCCGCCAATCCATCGAGCAGCAACAGAGCGGGGATCTGCAGAAGGCCTTCGACGCGATTGCGAGCGTTCCCGAAACGGTCCCCGACTCGCGCTTCTTCGCCTATCGCGCCTCTCTTCTGCTGGCCGTCGGGCGCGTCGATGAGGCGGGTGCGGACATGGAGCGGGCGGTTACCCTCGCCCCGCAGGACGCCGATGTGCTGGCGCTTCAAGCCGTGATCGCCGTGGTGCAGAACGAAAATGACAAGGCGCTCGCCAGTGCCCAGCAGGCCGTGCGAGCGGCGCCCGCCTCGGCCACCGCGCAGATCGCGTTGTCCTATGCGCAGCAAGCCCGGTTCGACCTTGGCGGCGCTCGCGAAAGCCTGAAGACAGCGGTGAAGCTCGATCCTCAGAATGCACTCGCCTGGGCCCGGCTGGCGGAGCTTCACTCGTCTTTCGGCGAGCTCAAGCAAGCGCTCGAGGCGGCGCAGAAGGCGGTGGCGCTGGAGCCCGATCTGTCGCGCACCCAGACGGTGCTCGGTTACGCCTACCTGACGCAGGTCAAGACGAAACCGGCCAAGGCGGCCTTTGAAAAGGCCATTACGCTCGATCAGGCCGATCCGCTGCCGAGAATGGGACAGGGCCTGGCAAAGATCCGAGAGGGCGATCTGCCAGGGGGAAGCGGCGACATCGAGATTGCCGCGATCCTGGATCCGAGCAATGCTCTTATCCGCAGCTATACGGGCAAAGCCTACTACGAACAGAAACGCACGGGTCTGGACGAGCGCGAATACAGCGTCGCCAAAGAGCTCGACCCCCAGGATCCCACCCCATGGTTCTATGATGCGATCCGCAAACAAACGGCGAACCAGCCGGTCGAGGCACTCCATGACCTGGAAAAAGCGATCGAGCTGAACGACAACCGCGCGGTCTACCGATCGCGTCTTCTGCTCGATGCCGACCTGGCCGCGCGCAGCGCCAGCCAGGCTCGCATCTACAGCGATCTGGGCTTCCAGGAGCTTGCCCTGGTGGAAGGCTGGAAGTCAGTCAACATCGACCAGACCAACTTCTCCGCCCATCGCTTCCTGGCCGATTCTTACGCCGCCATGCCGCGCCACGAGATTGCGCGGGTCAGCGAGCTGCTGCAGTCGCAGCTGCTGCAACCCCTCAACCTCACGCCGATCCAGCCGCGCCTGGCCGAAAGCAACCTGTTCCTCATCAGCGCCGGGGGCCCCGGGGCGCTCTCTTCCAACGAGTTCAATCCGCTCTTCAACCGCGATGGGCTCACCTTGCAGGCCACCGGTCTAGCAGGCGAGAACAACACCAGGGCCGGAGAAGCGGTGGTTGCCGGCATCTCCGGCAAGCTTTCGTTCAGCGTCGGCTACACCGACTTCAGGACCGACGGGTGGCGATCGAACTCAGACCAGGACGATCAACTCGCCAACGCCTTCGTGCAGCTGGAACTGACTCCCGACACGAGCGTTCAGGCCGAGTATCGATACAGGGACCTCGAGCACGGGGACCTCGGGCTCCGGTTCTTTCCGCAAAACGTCTTCCCAAGTGAGAGAACCACAGAGCAGAGGCACACTACCCGCATTGGTGCTCGGCACGCCTTTTCGCCCGGCTCGATCCTGCTCGGCTCATTCATGTATCAAGACGTAAAGTTCGGTGTCCAAGACGATTTCGTCTCGATCAAGAGGCCTGAACAGGCCTATAGCGCCGAGCTTCAACAACTGCTCCGTTCGCCGTACTTCAATCTTACGACCGGCGTAGGCTCGTTCAACATCAACGGGACGATCGACCTGGTTGTCACTGGTTTTCCCCTCCCATCCATTAGTACGGATCTCAACCACGCGAACGTTTACGCGTATTCGTACATTAATCTCCTGAAGGACGTGACCTTGACCGTTGGTCTGAGTGCGGATTTCTTGAGCGGCGATAGTCCGGATGTTGGCGACAAAGACCAAGTCAATCCAAAGTTCGGAATCACCTGGCAGCCGCTTCCCGCTACGACAGTGCGCGCGGCCGCGTTCAAAGTCCTGAAGCGAACGCTGATCACGGACCAGACCCTCGAGCCGACCCAGGTAGCCGGCTTCAATCAGTTCTATGATGATGCCAATGGAACCAAGGCATGGCGCTACGGCGCGGCTATCGATCAGAAGTTCGGAAGAAACATCTTCGGGGGCGTGGAATATTCCGCGAGATATCTTGAGGTTCCATTCCTGGATTTTACGGGCCCCGCGTTGGTGGATTGGGATGAGAAGTTGAGCCAGGCCTACTTGTTCTGGACGCCTCATCCATGGTGGGCACTCAGGGCGCAATATGCCTATGAGCGCTTCGACCGGGATGCCGCATTCGTCGCGGGAGTGAAAGATCTCGATACGCATCGCGTGCCCTTGGGTATCAGCTTTTTCCACCCGTCTGGATTCAGCGCCTCCCTTACGGGTACGTATTGGAACCAGCAGGGTCAGTTCGAAGACTTTTCTCAGCCCGGTCTTCAGTCCGGTAGCGATGACTTCTGGCTTTTCGATACGGCGATCAGTTACCGTTTGCCGAAGCGGTCCGGGTTCATCACGGTCGGCGCGACCAACCTCTTCGAAACGGAGTTTCAGTTCTTTGACGTCAACTTCGATAACCCAACCATACAGCCCGACAGGATGATCTTTGCAAGACTCACACTGGAGCTTCGGTAGGGAGGGTGGTGTCTATTGAACGGAGCAAGCGCGCGCCGCAGCGCGTTCTTGGAAATGTAAGGGGCATGGCGCAAGGGGGCCGGCCCATACACGCAAGAGGAGGCAGTCATGTTGAGGAACGCAAAAAGGGAGACAGTCATGTTGAGGAACACGAGAAGGAAGGCAGTCGCGTTTACGAGAGCCGTGACGATCGGCGTGTTGGGCATCAGCTTCAGCGTCGCGCTCGGACCCGAAGCCGAGGCGCATCTGGCAGGGATGAAACTGATCGGCGGGACTTGGGTCCACATTTCCAGCTTTAGTTGCATCAACGACATCGGCGGGGTGCCAAACCCCGACACGCGTCCTTCGCAGTTCCAATGTACAGCGACGGCCACGAAGGTGCTGATCTTGTGCAAAAACCCCAATGGTCACGACGTGCGCCCGGGAGAGGCTGCGACGAAAACGACCGTCGTCGTGCAGAACCGGATTACTGCAGACAATATTACGAATAAGAAGAAGGGGCTGGCCCACGTGGAAAACGTCTTTGAGGACGGGCCGTTTCTGAATCCAGAGTTCTGCGTAAATCCGAACTGGATCCCGTTCGGCGTGCTCGTCACCGAGTTGACAGGAACAATGGAAGTGTTCGAGTGCACGGGTCAGGATTTCGACCCATGCTTGACCAAGGTACTGACCTATACGGAAACCAAGGAGTGCATGCTTCCGACTCAGTTCGATTTCGACAACCCCCCACCGGAGAACACCCCTTATGTCTGCGTGTTGATCTTCCGACAGCACGTGAAGTGAAGTGGGCGGCGCGCACGAGGCGCTCGGCGCAAAGCGGCTGTTCGCCTAGACTCTCCTGCGGGTGACGATCTCGAGGCCCGGCAGCGTGTCCGGGCCCTCCTGCAACAGCAGATGCGCGCCGCCGAGCGGGTGGTCTTTGTAGACTCGCTCGGGTCGCAGGCGAAGATCGCGGTCCGCCTCGAGCCGCCCCGGGCGTGGGCGTCGGCGTGTCGGTCGATGGAGCACCCGTTCGCCGGGCGTCCGAGGCACGCGTGACACTCGAAGACACAAGACCAGGGGTCAGGCCTATAGTTTATAGTCTCTGGCGAGCAGATCGAGGAAGACCAGCCGGTCCTGGTCATCCTCAAAGATCGGCTTCTGGCGGTCACCCCGGGCGGTGAGGTGGTAGAGTGCCCAGGCAAACTGCAGAAGTAGCGATCGGTTCATCCCGTAAGGCCACGCCAGATCAGCTATCAAGTATAGGCCCGACCCCTTGGTTGTCCCCTGATGGGCTCTCACGTACTCCAATTTTCTCTGCTACCAGATGCGCTTTACACCGTACTTGCGGAAAACCGGGTCTGCCGTGACGACCGGCAGTTTCTCCTCAAGGGCCTGCGCAATCAACAGGCGGTCAAAGGGGTCGCCGTGATGCGCACCGAGCGTTTCAACGCGCCCCACATGCGCCATCTGGATGTCCAGTATCTGGAAACTGTTGGCCGCGACATGTTCGACAACGTAGCGCTGCACGGGGAGGGCAAGTTTCAGCTTGCCCAGGCCGGCCTTGATCGCCAACTCCCATACACTGACGAGGCTTAACAGACACTCGTTTTTCCGATCGGCAAGCACTGCGCGGGCTTTTGTCGGCAGAGCCCGATCCCCTTCCACCCACCACAGAAAGGCGTGCGTGTCGACAATAACGCGCATCAGACGTAATCCTTGAAACCTTCCGGAGTGGCGTCGAAGTCCGGCGCGACGTAGAGAATCTGCCCTTTGCCGGAGCCCGGCTTGCGCGGCTGCTTCGGCTTGTCCAGAGGCACCAGCTTGAGCACCGGCTTGTTGTCCTTGGCGATGATGACTTCCTCTCCCAGCATGGCTTTTTGCACCAGCTTGGAGAAATGGGTTTTGGCTTCGGCAATATTGAACTTGGACATGGCGCGGCTCCTTATGCGATCATGTTGGTCATTTTATATGACCAACCTGTGCCGTGCAAGTTCACCCTTCCATGGCTGGCCCGATTAATGGCGAACGGCCAGTGAGCAGGTCATGATGCTCTCGCCGTTGTCGAGATGGCGCGCGGCGGCACGGACGAGCAGGTGATTTCCCT
>CAYNFN010000131.1:0-1679 GCA_964396485.1 uncultured Alcaligenaceae bacterium | reverse complement strand
CGAGCACGTTGCCGAGGAAAAGATCGCGGAACAGCAGGAACACGCCAAAATTGACGGACGACACCACGAACATCAGGCCAAGCAGGTTGAACCAGGCCGCCGCCCATCCGTAACCCCGGCCACCAAACAGCGAAGCCCAGTGGTATATGCCGCCCGCGGTCGGATACGCGGAAGCGATCTGGCCCATTGCCGCCGCCACCAGCAACGCAAACAGGCAGGCAAGCGGCCAGCCGTAACCGACCGACGCGCCACCTGCGGCGCTGAGTGAAAGCGGGAAAGCGGTGATCCCGCCGGCAAGGATGCAGATGATCGAGAAAGAAATCGCGAAATTCTGGAAGCTGCCCATGCGCCTGGACAACTCCTGCGCATAGCCCATTCCGTGCAGCGTCTTCAGATCGTCTTGATGCTCCTTGGTTTTTTCGTACTGGTCCTTGTGTGCCATCGTCTCCCTCCTTCATTCATTATTGGTGGGTGGGTCGGGGGCCGTCTGCCACGGCTGTATTTGCGCTTGCCGTCCCATGCGGGAGCGGTGCTTCGCCGTGGCACATGACAACAGGGTGGTACGCTGTTCCCGTGCTGTCGGCGCCCAGTATGGCGGATAACGGAAGCCCGGGCAACGGGGCGGGACACCGGTTTAGAATGTCATGAACATCAGTCCCGAGTCCATCGCGAGCATGCCCCGACGCCAGAACCCCCTCATCGGCCTGACCACCTACGGACGCGGCGCCGACAACCGCTACACCCTGCCCGCCGAATACCTCGATGCGGTGCGCCGCGCCGGCGGCGTGCCGGTGCTGATCGCGCCGGGCGAGCCGCACTGGGAAGCCATTCTCGACGTGGTCGACGCCCTCATCCTCAGCGGCGGCGGCGACATTGACCCGGCTCGCTACAACGGCAAGCGTCACGAGACCAACTACGCCATCGATCAGGAGCGCGATGCGCTCGAACTCGAACTGGCCCGGCGAGTGATCGCCTCCGGCATGCCCACGTTCGGAATCTGCCGCGGCGCACAGATCCTGAACGTGGTCCAGGGCGGCAAGCTGATCGAACACATCCCGGACGAGGTCGGCGAGAAAGTGCTGCACCGCGCTCCGCCGCGCGAACCGGTCATGCACAGTGTCAAAATCAAGCCCGGATCCCGGCTGGCGCAAATCCTCGAGCGCGACCAGTTTGACGCCACGTCCTGGCATCACCAGGCGCTGCGCGGCGCGGCCGCAGGGTTCGACGCCGTGGCGTACGCGCCCGACGGCACCATCGAGGCGATCGAGATGCCCGGCCACCCCTGGCTTATCGCGGTGCAGTGGCATCCCGAACTCAGCGCGGCCAGCGATCCGCTGCAGCAGAAACTGTTCGATGCGTTAGTCGAAGAAGCGCGTCGCAAATGAAAGCGCTCAACACGGAGGCCACGGAGGACACGGAGGAAAGGCAAGAGAAAAAAGCAAACGAGTGTAAAGAGCTCCGATTGGCGGATGTTGCAACGAAGTGAAAATTGGCGGCAGAGGATCACGAACAGTTATCTCGCTTCTATCCCCATTTCGTTTTTCCTCGTTTATGGTTTTCTCCGTGTCCTCCGTGTCCTCCGTGGTGAGCGCTTATCCCGCCGGGCGGTCCCAAGTGATCGAGCAGCGGGCGAACAGGCGGCGTAGCCGCGGGCAAGCCGCGTGATAAAGTCCGATCTG
>CAYNFN010000130.1:0-5530 GCA_964396485.1 uncultured Alcaligenaceae bacterium | reverse complement strand
GACAACGGGATCGAGCGGATTGGGCATGCGTATGGGATGGGTTTCTGGATCCAAAATCGGCGCAGCGCTAGTCGCTTGGGAAAGCGCGGACGGTCCGGAGTTCCCGGAAATACTAGTTTACCTCAGGTTGTTTCCCGGTTCGCCGCTGTTCCGACGGGAATGTCGCCCGTCGCCAGATTCTTGGCCACCGGGTAGGGAAGCTTCTCGGCCACGTGCGGACGGGAGCGGGTTCATTCGCAAAGATTAGCGCAAGGCAAATCGCGCGTCATGGACAAGCGCGCTGCCCCTGAATAAGATGCCGCGAACCGTTGGTTCACGTCACTGCGCGCCAAATCATGCCAACTGCCCTTGTTCACCACCGAGATTGCGCGTTGCACGATATGGGGTCCCATCACCCCGAGTGTCCGGCGCGGCTAGCCGCGATCGAAGATCACCTGCTCGCCACCGGAATTCTGGAGCATTTGGTGGATGTGGACGCGCCGCCGGCGACGCGCGAGCAATTGTTGCGGGTGCACGATCGGGACTATGTGGATGCGATCGAGGCCAGCGTGCCGGCGCGCGGACTTGTCCACCTCGATCCCGATACCGCGATGAATCCACACTCGCATCATGCCGCCCTGCGGGCCGCAGGTGCGGTGGTCAAGGCGACCGACATGGTGATGATCGGTGAGGTCGAGAACGCCTTCTGCAACGTGCGTCCGCCGGGGCATCATGCCGAACGCGCGCACGCGATGGGATTCTGTTTTTTCAACAACATCGCGGTGGGCGCCGCCCATGCGCTGGAAAAGCACAGTCTGGAGCGCGTTGCCATCGTGGACTTCGATGTGCACCACGGCAACGGCACCGAAGACATCTTTCGCGATGATCCCCGGGTGATGATGGTCTCTACGTTCCAGCACCCGTTCTATCCTTACAGCGGGGTGGAGGGGCGCTCGGAACGGATGGTGAACATTCCGCTGGCCGCCTATAGCAACGGGGTCCAGTTCCGGGAAGCGGTTGAGAAATTCTGGATTCCGGCGCTGGAGCGTTTCCGGCCCCAAATGGTCTTTGTATCCGCCGGGTTCGACGCCCACCGGGATGACGACATGGCGTCGTTGAGCCTGGTGGAAAGCGATTACGCCTGGGTGACCGGTCGCATCAAGGAAATTGCCGAACAACACGGCAAAGGGCGGATGGTGTCGACTCTGGAAGGCGGCTACGAACTGACCGCGCTGGCACGCAGCGTCGCCGAGCATATTCGCGTGCTGAGTGGACTGTGAAGAAAATCCCGGGCTGGGCCGCCCGGGATGTTTTCCGATTCGTGTCCGGCAAATGAAAGGTTCGACAGACTTAGAGAATTAACGCCGCAGCGTCTTGGGCAGGCTTGCCTCGTGGGCCGGGGACGCGAGCAGGCGCACGTGATCGGTCATCAGGTCAAATTGCTGAGGGACAGGCAGTTCATCCCAATGTCATGACCGACCGCCTGCCACCCCGTGCCCAGTTTGCCGTTGCACCGGACGATTACTTCTTGAACTCGATGACGATCGCGCGGCCGTCCGACAGGCTCTCCTGAGAGTGAGTTACTGCAGGGCGAATCAATGCCTCACCCGCCTTGGTTTCCGACACCTTAGAGGTGCCATCGGGGAACGAGAACTTTACTTTGCTATTTTTCAGAATGTAGACGATGTGCTTGGGATGCGAGTGCATGGGAACTTTGTCACCTTTCTTGTCTGCGTATTCCAACACGCGAACTTGATCGTCTTCGACGAGCACCTTGAACTGCTTGGACGCGACGGCGACCGCATCCTGCGCCCAAGTTGCGGGCGCGAAGACGATTCCCATGCCAAGAACCAGCCATGCTGTTTTCATGTTTTTCTCCTCCATGTTTGCGCGGAGGTGTCCCGAGGCCTTGCCTCCCCGCGCACGTAATCGTGCAAGAAAAATCCGGACAACATGGTAATCCATGAAGACTATCACGTGCGGGATTCTGAAGCCGAGTGTTTTTCGCGGTCGATGATTGATTTCTTGGATGGCGAAGAAGGTTACTTCTTGCCTGATGAAGGTGAAGTCGCGCTGCTTTGGAAAGCGAAAGGCAAGCGGAAGAGCAACCGGGTCTGCATAATTGCACAAACGAGAATGAGATTTAGGCCTGCAGTGCGCATAGATGTTTTGGCAGCGCCTCGGCGGGGTCGCCGGAACTGTGCGAAAGCTTCTCCAAGTTGGCACCCAAATGGCCGTTCAACAAGTACGGCATGTTCGAAGACAGGGTCGAATACGTCAGCCCCGATGCCGCCGAACTGCCGGACACCCGCGAGCGCGACCGCAAGCATACGCGGGCGCTCGTCATGCCGCCCTCCAGAGTCCGCGGGCTGGTCGCGCTGGATTCACCCTAAATGGAGCGTGATGGCCGGCGATACCGGCTTAACTCGGGAACGCTGGTCTTCGCCGAGATCCGCCTCGGCACGCGCACGGTGATGGAGTATCTGCTCTCGCCGTTCAGCCAGACGCTGCACGAGGCGGGGCGGTAGAAAGAGTCAGACGATAAGCGCCGCAGCGACTTTCCGGGCTTCAGCGACCAGGATGTTGTAAGTCCGGCAGGCCGCGGGTGTATCCATCACTTCGACGCCGACGCGAGCCCGTGTCAGCGATTGCAGAAGGCGGGGGTGGAGGAAGCGCAGGTTGTTGCCCGTGCCAAGCAGCACAATTTCCACGCCGAGACCGGCCAGAAACTCGAGATCCTCTTCCCGCAGCATATTCACTTCCGCAACAGCCCAGGTCTCGACCGGCCGGTCGGGCAGGACCACGAGACTGCGCTCGTAGCGCACCGCGTTCACCATCACATAGCCCTCACCGTAACCGGTGAAGGTATTCTGATTGTCGCTTCTGGCGAGGTGAAGTTTCAAAGTACGGAGGTTCTTTGCTGCAATGCGGCTGATCCGGTAGGATTATAACTTTTCAATCGCCCCAACTTCCATCGCCCCGACAATCGGTTACGAGTCGACGGCGGCGCCGGTCCGAACCCATGCCCATGAACGATTTTCCCCGCATACGACGCCTGCCTCCTTACGTCTTCAACATCACCGGCGAGTTGAAGGCGGCGGCACGGAGCCGCGGCGAGGACGTCATCGACATGAGCATGGGCAACCCGGATGGGGTGACGCCCAGGCACATCGTGGACAAGCTGGTGGAGGCGTCGCAGCGCATCGATACCCACGGCTACTCGGTTTCCAAGGGCATCCCGCGGTTGCGCCGCGCGATCTGCAACTGGTACCAATCCCGCTTTGGCGTCACGTTGGACCCGGATTCCGAGGCCATCGTCACGATCGGCTCGAAGGAAGGCCTCGCGCACCTGATGCTCGCCACCCTGGATCACGGCGACACGGTGCTGGTGCCGAATCCAAGCTATCCCATTCATATTTACGGCGCTGTGATTGCCGGCGCGGATATCCGCTCGGTGCGCATGACGCCGGGAGTCGATTTCATCCAGGAGCTGCAGCGGGCGATCCGGGAATCAATCCCCAAACCGAAGATGATGATCCTGGGTTTCCCGAGCAACCCGACCGCGCAATGCGTGGAGCTCGATTTCTTCGAGCGGGTCGTGGCGCTGGCCAAGGATTACGGCATCCTGGTGGTGCACGATCTCGCCTACGCTGACATCTGCTTTGACGGCTGGAAGGCGCCATCGCTCATGCAGGTGTCCGGCGCCCGTGAAGTCGGGGTCGAATTCTTCACCATGAGCAAGAGCTACAACATGGCCGGCTGGCGCGTCGGCTTCATGGTCGGCAACAAGGAACTGGTGTCCGCACTGGCACGCATCAAGAGCTACCATGACTACGGCAGCTTCACCCCCATCCAGGTGGCATCCATCGCCGCGCTTGAAGGCCCCCAGGACTGCGTGCGCGAAATCTGCGAGAAGTATCAGAAACGCCGCGATGTCCTCGTGCGAGGCCTGCATGAGGCCGGGTGGATGGTGCAGGCGCCGAAAGCGTCGATGTACATCTGGGCCGAGATTCCGGTACCTTACAAGGGCATGGGGTCGTTGGAATTTGCCAAGAAACTTCTGGCGGACGCCAAGGTGGCGGTTTCCCCCGGCATCGGCTTCGGCGAGTACGGTGATGACCATGTGCGCTTCGCCCTGATCGAGAACGAAGCGCGCACACGCCAGGCCGTGCGGGGAATCAAGGAAATGTTCCGTCGCGACGGGTTGCTGGTGCCGGGCCCGCGCCTCGTTTCCGCGTAGGCCTGCGCGCCGGGCAGCTTGACCTTGCACAAGGCGCGCCGAATTTTCAGGTTTGCGATTCGATCGGGCGCGCGTCGCCCGATCTTTTTGTGTAGAGATTGATCATGGCAGCTTCGTTCAGAAAAGATTTTTCATGAAACCGATACACGTGGGCCTGCTCGGCATCGGCACCGTGGGGGGCGGAACGTTCGCCGTGCTCCGCCGCAACCAGGAAGAGATCACCCGGCGGGCCGGCCGCGGCATCGTCATCAGGATGGTCGCCGACAAGGACCTTGGCCGGGCGCGCAAGCTGGTTGGCGATGCCGCCGAGATTACCGATGACGCTTACAAGGTGGTAGGCAACCCCGATATCGACATCGTGATCGAATTGATCGGAGGCACCAAAGTCGCGAAGGACTTGATTCTGGCGGCGATCGACAACGGCAAGCATGTCGTTACCGCCAACAAGGCCTTGCTGGCGACACACGGCAACGAGATTTTCCTTGCCGCGCAAAAGAAAGGGGTCATGGTCGCCTTCGAAGCGGCGGTTGCCGGCGGTGTGCCGATCATCAAGGCGCTGCGCGAAGGCCTGACGGCCAACCGCATCGAGTGGATCGCCGGAATCATCAACGGGACCTCGAACTTCATCCTGTCGGAGATGCGCGAGAAGGGGTCAAGCTTCAAAGAGGTGCTGGCCGAGGCGCAGCGCCTGGGCTATGCGGAAGCCGATCCGACGTTCGACATCGAGGGTGTGGATGCCGCGCACAAGCTCACCATCATGGCTGCGATCGCCTACGGCATCCCGATGCAATTCGACAAGGCCTATACCGAGGGCATCTCCAAGCTCACCAAGGAGGACATCCGTTACGCCGAGGAACTCGGCTACCGGATCAAGTTGCTCGGCATCACCCGGCGCACGCCGGCCGGAATCGAATTGCGGGTGCATCCGACGCTGATCCCGTCGCGGCGGCTGATCGCCAACGTGGAAGGGGTCATGAACGCCATCCTGGTCAAGGGAGACGCGGCCGGGGCCACGCTGTACTACGGCGCAGGCGCCGGCGCAGAGCCGACCGCCTCAGCGGTGGTGGCCGATCTGGTGGACGTGACCCGGATGCATACTGCCGATCCGGAACACCGGGTACCGCATCTGGCGTTCCAGCCGGACCGCATGTCCGATACGCCGATCCTGGCGATGGAGGAAGTCGAAACCTCGTACTACCTGCGGCTGCGGGTTCTGGATCGCCCGGGCGTGCTCGCCGACATCACCCGCATACTCGCCGACATGTCGATTTCGATCGATGCGATGGTGCAGAAGGAGCCGAGCGAAGGCGA
>CAYNFN010000129.1:0-2867 GCA_964396485.1 uncultured Alcaligenaceae bacterium | reverse complement strand
CATCTGTTGCACGATCATCGGCACCGAAATCTGGCCGTCGACCGGCTGGCCCCCGGTCATCGCCACGGCATCGTTGTAGAGGATCTTGTAGGTGATATTGACTTTCGCGGCGAGCGCTGCCCGAATCGCGAGAGAGCCGGAATGGAAATAGGTGCCATCGCCGAGATTGGCAAAGATGTGCGTGCGCTTCGAGAACGGCGCCTGGCCGATCCACGGCGCGCCCTCGCCACCCATATGTGTTGGGCTCTTGTTTTGCTCCGGATAAATTACGGTCGCCATCACGTGGCAGCCGATGCCGGCCAGCGCCAGACTGCCGTCGGGCACTTTGGTCGAGGTATTGTGCGGGCATCCCGAGCAGTAGTACGGCGGGCGCACGGGCGTGTTCACCGCCTTCTTCAGCACTGCCTCCTTCGCCTCCAGAAAGGCAAGCCGTGCCTTGATCAGATCGCTCTGGTGAAAGCGCCCGATGCGCCCGGCGATGACGCGGGCGATCTGCGCAATGGAGAAATCGGCCTTGGCAGGGAGCAGCCATTCGCCGCGCGGGTGCACCCATTCGCCCTGATCATCGAACTTGCCGATGACCCGTGGGCGCACGTCGGGGTGCCAGTTGTATAGCTGCTCCTTGAGCTGGTACTCGACCATCTGGCGCTTTTCTTCGACGACCAGGATTTCTTCCAGCCCCTTGGAGAATTTGCGCACCCCATCCGGTTCCAGCGGCCAGGACATCGAGACCTTGAATACACGGATGCCGATATCCGCGGCGTTGCGCTCGGTTATGCCCAGTTCTTCCAGCGCTTCCAGCACGTCCATGTACGACTTGCCTGAAGCGATGATGCCAAGCCGCGCATTGGGCGAATCGATCGTAGTGCGATTGAGCTTGTTCTTGCGTGAGTACGCCAGCGCGGCGTAGATCTTGTAGTCCTGCATCAAAGCTTCCTGCGCGCGCGCCTGCTGACCCAGGAGATTGCTCGAGAGCCTGCTGTTCAGTCCGCCTTCGGGTAACACAAAGTCTTCGGGCAGCAGGGTCTGGATGCAAAACGGGTCGGCCTCGATCGAAGCAGACGACTCGACCGTATCAGCCAGCGCTTTGAAACCGACCGCGCATCCGGAGAACCGCGACATGGCCCAGCCGTGCAATCCCAGCTCGATGTACTCGTGCACATTGCAGGGGTAAAGGACCGGGATCATCGAGGCCGAGAACAGGTGATCGCTCTGGTGGGGAAGCGTGGAGGAGTAGGCCCCGTGGTCGTCGCCCGCAACCAGCAGCACGCCGCCGTGCCTCGAAGTGCCGGCGAAGTTCATGTGCTTGAACACGTCGCCGCAACGGTCCACGCCGGGCCCCTTGCCGTACCACATGGCAAACACCCCGTCGTAATCCGACTCGCCGATGAGGTGTACCTGCTGCGTGCCCCACACGGCGGTGGCGGCGAGTTCTTCGTTGACGCCGGGCTGGAACTTCACATGGTGGGCCTCGAGATGCGTGCCTGCCTTCCAAAGCGCCTGGTCGAGTCCGCCCAATGGCGAGCCGCGATAGCCGGAGATGAAGCCGGCGGTATTGAGCCCTACCGCCAGATCGCGCCGGCGCTGGACCAGGGCCAGGCGCACCAGCGCCTGGATGCCGGTCAGATAAACGCGCCCCTGATCGGAAGCGTACTTGTCGTCCAATGTGACTTCTTGCATGCCTGACTCCTGTAGGAATTCGGACATTAGGCACACCGCCTTGGGTTCGGCGGCGCCCCTGCAGCGCGTCGGACCGGTCGTCCTTGGCGCAGTCCACATGCCGCGTAATCAGGACATCATGCGCGTCCTGAGGTCGGCTGTTCAATCGGTGCGACCCTGTCTGCCGGCAAAATACATCCTACCTGCCTGCCTTCAAAAAAAGCATCCTCTTTACCTATTAATTGGCGTACATTCAGGAGAATTTTCTGCAAAACGCCTATTTGAAAGAATGACTGTCGACAAGTTTGATGTGGCGATACTGAAGGTGCTGCAGGGAGACGCGCGAGCGAGCCTGCAGGAAATCAGCAAGCGCGTGGGCCTGTCGGCGACGCCGTGCTGGAACCGCATCAGGAAAATGGAGGCCGACGGTGTGATCCAGGGCTACACCGTCCGCATCGATCCGGCCGCCATCGGCTTTACCGAAACGGTGATCGTGCAGGTCACTCTGGAGAGCCATACCGACGAGACACTTTACGATTTCGGCAGGACGCTGGAGCAGATCCCGGAAGTGCTCGAGGCGTACCTGGTGTCCGGCGATTACGACTATTACATTCGCATCGCGGTAAAGGACACGCGCGATTACGAGCGCCTGTTGCGCGAGCGCCTGTACCGGATTCCCGGGATCCGGCACAGCAAGTCAAGCTTCGTGCTGCGAACATTGAAGGAGAGCCTGATACCGTTGTCCTCGGCCCCGGTTGCGTCCGGCTCGCAGCCGCGTAGGGCGCGCAACACGCGCACGGCCGGGAAGCAGGTGGCCAAGCGCCAGCTTTAACGAGACGCACGGCGGAGAAATCGCGTGAAGACAGGATTATCACAGTTGACCGACGCGGTCGGGCATCCCCATGCACCCGCCGGGCCGGACGCCCGGATCATCTGCCTCGTTCCCAGCATTACCGAGTTGCTGTTCGAACTCGGGCTCGGTGACCGGATCGTCGGCCGTACAGGGTTCTGCGTCCATCCGAAGCCCGAGGTGAAGAGGGTCGCCAAGGTCGGCGGCACCAAGGACTTCGACCTGGAAAAAATCCGGGCGCTGGCGCCAACTCACCTGATCGTCAACGTGGACGAAAACCCGCGTGAACGGGTCGAAACGGCGACGACGTTCGTGCCGAACGTGATCGTGACCCACCCGATGGGGCCGCTCGACAACC
>CAYNFN010000128.1:0-1941 GCA_964396485.1 uncultured Alcaligenaceae bacterium | reverse complement strand
TGACCCAACCGGTAAATAGTGCGCATCGTTTTTCCCCCTCTCCCTCCGGGACAAGGGAACACTCATATGCACCCGTAAGGGGTGTGAAGCGGAGCAGAGGGTTGGGGTGAGGGAATAACACCGGCAAAAGCCCCCTCATCCGGTCCTTCTCCCGGAGGGAGAAGGGACTCAACAGGTGTCGCAGTGCGCACTATTTAGCGTTCTCCTCAATAACTTGGTCACACATATTGAGAGCAAAGATCCCGTGAACGAGAACACATTTTGTATTCCTTCGCGTTTCCTTTGCGCCTTTGCGCCTTTGCGGTGAGGAACTAAAGTGGATGAGCTGAAAAGCTGGGAGGAAGAGAAGAGTTCCGCGCACCTTTACCGCGTCGTCGCGGAGCAGGAGGCCGGCACGGCGCGCCAGGGACTGTTCCTTGAACTAGCACGCGAGGCGGAGAAGCAGGCTGGGATCTGGGAACAGAAGATCCGCGAGGCCGGCGGCATGGTCCCGCAGCGCTTTAGCCCAGACCTGCGTACCCGCATCGTCGCCGCACTGGTCAGAAAAATGGGGCCGCGGCCCTTGCGATCTATGCTGGCGGCGATGAAGGTGCGCGGCATGTCGCTGTATGCCGGCGCCGATCCGCGCCACTACGTTCCGGATTCTACCGCAGGAATGGAGCGCCGCCACCGGGGGCTGGCGAGCGGCGGAAATCTGCGTGCCGCGGTTTTCGGTGTAAATGACG
The DNA here is from genome assembly GCA_964396485.1 of uncultured Alcaligenaceae bacterium. Taxonomy (GTDB): domain Bacteria; phylum Pseudomonadota; class Gammaproteobacteria; order Burkholderiales; family JACQAP01; genus JACQAP01. The sequence goes on along the minus strand of CAYNFN010000128.1, from coordinate 1,216 downwards.
GGCTGGTCTCGAACGCGAGCCTGATTTTCGGTATCGCGGGCGCAACTTCCGACAGCAGGATGATTCTTCTATCCGGAGTTGCCGGACTGCTTGCCGGGGCGTTCTCGATGGCGGCGGGCGAGTATGTGTCGGTGCGCTCGCAGCGCGAGATGTACGAGTATCAGATCGGCTTGGAGCGCGACGAACTCGCCCAATACCCGGAAGAAGAAGCTTCCGAATTGGCGCTTATCTACGTGGCGCGCGGCATTCCCGAGGACGAGGCCAGGCGCATGGCCAACGTGATTCTGGTGGACCCATCGAGGGCGCTGGACACGCTCGCGCGCGAAGAACTCGGCCTCAATCCCGACGAGCTGGGTTCGTCCTGGGGTGCGGCGGGATTCTCGTTTTTCTCGTTTGCGGCCGGCGCCCTGCTGCCGTTGCTGCCTTTCCTGTGGAGTTCCGGCGCGGGGAGTCTGGCTGTATCGGTCGGACTGACTGCGGCGTCGCTGTTCGCGGTCGGCGCGGCGCTGTCACTATTCACCGGCCGGCAGGCGCTGCGCGGCGGACTGCGCATGCTCACGATCGGCGGTGGTGCAGGGCTGCTGACGTTCCTCATAGGGCGACTTCTCGGGGTGAGTCTGGGCTAGGGATGAGGAGCAAGGATGATCCCCTCCGGGGACAAGTGAGGCGGAAGGATGAAGGGGAGGCAAGGCGTAAGGATGGAAGATGTAGGCGGAAGGAAGGGCAAACAATTGCCCACAAGAACTGAGGTATCACTCGATCCGCATTATCATTGGATATGTGGACGGACGTCCTCGGAGCATCGGCAATGAATCAAACTGTTGTTGCGCATCGACACGTTCTGCGCATCTCAATAGTCTTGAACGCTTGGTCCGCTGAATACTGTTGGGCGTCAAGAAGGAGGCGGGCGTGAAGCTAAATCATCTGGGCGTACTGCGCACCGATGAGGTGAAAAGTGACTAGGTCGATTGGGGGGATCATTCTCACGGGCTTATTGGCCATCGGCGCCGGGCTGGCTGACGCCGAAGACGCCCGCAAGCTGCCCAGAATTGGGCAGGTTTTTGGCTCGAATCCCGTCATTGCAAAGTCCTGGGATGAAGCGTTCCGGCAAGGTTTGCGCGACCTCGGCTACGTTGAGGGCAAGAACGTCACCATCATCCCACGTTATGCCCATGGCGACCCCGCACGGTACCCTGCGCTGCTCAGTGAACTGATT
>CAYNFN010000127.1:0-2503 GCA_964396485.1 uncultured Alcaligenaceae bacterium | reverse complement strand
AGGGAATATCCCGCAGGAGATGAAGTGGCGGCCGGAGCGCGCGCGCGCCACACTTGAAACTTACCTGGGGCTGGCGCAGTCGGCCGAAGCCAGATTGATTCTCCTGCCCGAGACGGCGCTGCCGATGTTCAACGTGCACGTCCCCGGGGAATATCTGGAGATGCTCGCCCACCATGGCCGGCGCAACGGCGGCGACCTGCTGGTGGGCGTGCCCGAGCTCGTCGTTTCGGGACGCTATTACAACAGCGTGATGAGCTTCGGTTCGGCACCGACACAGATTTATCGCAAGCATCACCTGGTGCCCTTCGGCGACTATTTCCCCTTTCGGAGCGTGCTAGGCTGGATCATGAACCTGCTGCACATCCCGATGTCGGATTTTTCCCGGGGCGAGCCGGTGCAGCCGCCCATACAAGCGGCCGGCCAGAAGATCGCGGTCAATATTTGCTACGAAGACGTGTTTGGCGAGGAAATCATCCGCCAATTACCGGAGGCAACCGTACTGGCCAATTTCACCAACGACGCCTGGTGGGGAAAATCAATCGCCCCGCAGCAGCATCTGCAAATCGCCCAGATGCGCGCCATCGAAACCGGCCGGCCCATGTTGCGCGCCACCAATACCGGGGTCACCGCGATCATCGACCCGAAGGGCCGCATCGCGGCGTCCGCTCCTGAATTCACGACCACGACGGTGACCGGCGAGATTCGTGGCTACCAGGGTGCAACGCCGTACGTGCGCCTGGGCAACTGGGCGTTCCTGGCGGCGGCTGCACTGATGATCGCGTTGCCGCTGGCGGCACAGCGCTTCTCGCAGCGAGGAGTTTGATCCATGTCATTCACGGCGCAGCATCGCGGAGTTAGGGAAGCTCTTACTAAGTTCCACCTGCGCCCACCGAGAAAGAACTAAACCCTTTCACCGCAAAGGTTCTTTTCAATACCTTCTTTTCAATACCCGCTCGACGGGTGCCCTTGAGGGGTACGCGAAGGGAACGCTTCGCCTTTGCGCTTAATCGCTTTCCCCGGTGCTTTGCCCCTGCGAGCACCCGGAATTGAGTACAATTCGTGCATTTCGCGGGGCCGCTTAATCCCTGATTTTCTGAAGAATTCATCGATGTTGACGTTCCAGGAAGTGATTCTGACGCTGACCCGCTATTGGGGCGAACGCGGCTGCGCGATCCTGCAACCCTACGACATGGAAGTCGGCGCGGGCACTTCGCACACAGCGACGTTTCTGCGCGCGATCGGTCCCGAGCCATGGCGTGCAGCCTACGTACAACCCACGCGCCGGCCAAAGGACGGCCGTTACGGCGAGAATCCGAACCGGTTGCAGCACTACTACCAGTTCCAGGTGGTTTTGAAGCCGTCGCCGGCCGACATGATCGATATCTACCTCGGTTCGCTCGAAGCGCTCGGCATCGATCCGAACGCGCACGACATACGCCTGGTCGAGGACGACTGGGAAAACGCCACTCTCGGAGCCTGGGGCCTGGGCTGGGAAGTCTGGCTAAACGGCATGGAAGTCACCCAGTTCACCTACTTCCAGCAGGTCGGCGGACTCGACTGCAAGCCGGTCACCGGGGAGATCACCTACGGCATCGAGCGACTCGCCATGTACCTGCAAGGCGTGGAGAACGTCTTCGACCTGGTGTGGACTCCCGGCCTCGCCTACGGCGACGTCTATCGCCAGAACGAAGTCGAACAGTGCCGTTACAACTTCGAACAATCCGACTCGAAAATGCTGTTCGCGCACTTCACCGATTACGAACGCGAAGCGGAGCGGCTGATGCGCGCGCAGCTCGTCCTGCCCGCCTACGAAATGGTGCTCAAGGCGGCGCACACCTTCAATCTCCTGGACGCGCGCGGCGCGATCTCGGTCACCGAGCGCGTGGCTTATGTCGGCCGCATTCGCAACCTCGCGCGCAGCGTGTCGCAGGCTTACTTCGACTCGCGATTGCGCAAGGATTTCCCGATGTGCAAGCCGGGCCAGTTGCAGCAGCTTGGTCTCGACCTCCAGGCCATGAAGGCAACTCTGCTGGAAAGACAACCCGCATGAGTTCGAATCTGCTGGTCGAACTCGTCACCGAGGAACTGCCGCCAAAAGCGCTCAAGCGGCTGGGCGATGCCTTTGCCGGTGCAGTATTCGATGGACTGAAAGGCGACGGGGTTCTGGATGCGACGTCCAGTTTCAAGGCGTTCGCAACGCCCCGGCGCCTGGCAGTTTACATCTCGGCGGTGCTGGCCAAGGCCAGCGACCGTCCGGTCGAGCAAAAGCTAATGCCGGTCGCTATCGCGCGCAAATCAGATGGCGGCTGGAGCGACGCCCTGCGCAGGAAGCTGGCAAGCATGGGCCGGGAACGGCTTGCCGATGTTCCGGCAAATTCCAAAGTTGGCGCCGAGTCGCTGGCAATCAAGCCGGATGGCAAGGCCGAGAGCGTTTTCCTGCGCAGCATCGCACCGGGTCAAACAATCGAACGAGTGCTATCCACGGCGATCGAGGAAGCCATCG
>CAYNFN010000126.1:0-5273 GCA_964396485.1 uncultured Alcaligenaceae bacterium | reverse complement strand
CAGCGATACCAACCGCAAGCTCTATCAACTCGCGGACCAGCGGCGCCAAGTCAACGCCGCCCTGACAAAGTTGCGGTCGCGTGCGCGCACGGTCGAAGCCGATATCGCCGCAGAGCAGGACACGCTGAGCAAACTGCTTTACCAGCGGCACGTGACCGGCCAATCGGACGCGATCAAGCTGGTGCTCAACCGCGAGGATCCCAACGAAATCGCGCGCCAACTGCACTACCTGGGCTACGTTTCCCGCGCCCGCGCCGAACTGCTCGTCAGCCTCCGGTACAACCTCGCGAATCTCGAAAAGCTCGCCGGCGAAACCCGCGCCAAGAGCGCCGAATTGCGGGCGCTGCAGAACGAAGAAGCAAGCCAGAAACGCCGGCTGGAAAAGGAGAAGGCCGAGCGCCAGCGCATCTACGCCAAGGTTTCCAGCCAGATCGCACAAAGCCGCAAGCAGTTGTCGACACTGAAGCGCGATGAGGAACGCCTGACACGCCTGATCGAGCGCCTGGCCAAGGAAGTCGCGCGCAAGAAACCGGGTAAGCGCATCACCATTCAGGCGCTGCCGAGCGCGGATTCGGGGTCCGGGCCGTTCCGCAAGCTCAAGGGCAAGTTGAGGCTGCCGGTACTCGGCGAACTCATGAACCGCTTTGGCAGCCAAAGACAGGACAGCGGATTGTCCTGGAAGGGTTTATTCATTTCTGCCGAACCGGGCCGGGAGGTCAAGGCCATAGCCGGCGGCCGGGTCGTCTATGCCGACTGGCTGCGGGGTTTCGGCAATCTCATGATCGTGGATCACGGGGACGGCTACATGAGCCTGTACGGCAACAACGAGGCGTTGCTCAAACAGGTGGGCGACGAGACCAGGGCCGGCAACACCATTGCGGCCATCGGCAACAGCGGCGGCAACCCGGATTCGGGTTTATACTTCGAACTCAGATATCAGGGAAAACCCTTCGACCCGCTGCCCTGGGTGACATTGAAGTAACTTCGCGGGTAGGGGCAACCCCCTGCGCACATAAGGAGTAAGCAAAGATGCATAGCAGATTTCGGCAGGTCGGCCTGATCGTTCTGGGTGCGATCCTCGGTGTGCTGATCAGCCTCAACTTCTCGGCTGTGGCGCAGAAGGGGGCGGGTCCCCTGCCGATCGAGGATTTGCGCGCGTTTACCGAAGTCTTCGGCCGGATCAAGAACGACTACGTCGAGCCGGTGGACGACAAGCGGCTCATTTCCGAGGCGATCAACGGAATGCTCTCCGGCCTCGACCCGCATTCGGCCTATCTGGATGCCGAGGCGTTTCGCGAGCTGCAGGTGGGCACGCAGGGCGAGTTCGGCGGTCTCGGCATCGAAGTCGGCATGGAAGACGGCTTCGTGAAAGTGGTGGCCCCGATCGAGGACACCCCGGCATGGCGGGCGGGACTGAAATCCGGCGACCTGATCATCAAGCTCGACGACACCAACGTGAAAGGCATGACGCTGAACGATGCGGTGAAGCGCATGCGCGGCAAGCCGGACACCCAGATCACGCTGACCTTCGTTCGCAAGGGCGATACCAAGCCGCGCGTGGTGACGCTGACCCGCTCGATCATCCAGATCCAGAGCGTGAAGTCGAAACTGCTCGAGCCCGGCTACGCCTACTTCCGCGTCACCCAGTTCCAGGAGCACAGCGCCGAAACGCTGGCCAAGGCGATCGATAAGCATTTCAAGGAAAACCAGGGGCCGATGAAGGGCATCATCCTGGACCTGCGCAACGACCCCGGCGGTCTGCTCAACGGCGCGGTGGCGATTTCCGCGGCGTTTCTGCCCAGCGATGCGCTGGTGGTGTACACCGAAGGTCGCACCGAAGACGCCAAGATGAAGCTGTACGCGCGGCCCGAGTATTACCTGCGCGGCAGCAAGGACGACTATCTGAAGAAGCTGCCGAAGGAAGTGAAAACGCTCCCTATGGTGGTGCTGGTCAACAACGGCTCGGCTTCCGCTTCGGAGATCGTGGCGGGGGCGTTGCAGGACCATAAACGCGCGGTGGTGATGGGCACGCAGACCTTCGGCAAGGGTTCGGTGCAGACCATTCTGCCGCTCGGCAACGGCACCGCGATCAAGCTCACCACGGCGCGTTACTACACGCCGAACGGCCGCTCGATCCAGGCCAAGGGCATCACGCCCGACATCGTGGTGGAAGAGGCGACCGTGACCGAGGGTGAGGCCGCCATCAAGGTGCGCGAATCCGATTTGCAGCGCCACTTGTCCAACCCGGACGGCAGCGCCATCGAGAACAAGCAACCGGCGCCGCAGCCGCAGTCGGCTGCGCCGGCGCCGGCACCCAAGGCCGCTGAGAAGGCCGCCGCCGACGGCCCGCCGGATATCGTGTCGAAGAACGACTACCAGCTCAATCAGGCGCTCAACCTGCTGAAGGGCTTGCAGATCCTCAGCAAGAAATAAGTTTTCGTCCGAACAAACGATCGAATGGCAAGGCCCGCCCAGCGCGGGCCTTGTCGCGTTAAGATGGCCGGAAACTTTCCCTTGCCCGCGATGGACGACAACCAGTTACTGCGTTACAGCCGCCACATTCTCCTGCCCGAGATCGGCATAGACGGGCAGGAGAAGCTGCTCGGCGCGCACGCGCTTCTGATCGGCGCCGGCGGACTGGGCGCGCCGGTATCGCTTTACCTTGCCGCCAGCGGCGTGGGCCACATCACCATCTGCGACCACGACGCCGTGGATCTCACCAACCTGCAGCGGCAGATCGTGCATTTCACCGAATCGATCGGCAGGAAAAAAGTCGATTCCGCACGCGCCACGCTGGCCCGCATCAATCCCGAAGTCTCGATCGAGGCGATCGCCGAACGCGTCGCCGGCCTGCGGCTGGAGCAACTGGTGCAGTCCGCCGACGTGGTGATCGACGCAACCGACAACTTTGCCACCCGCCATGCGGTCAATCGCGCCTGCGTGAAGTTCGCAAAGCCGCTGGTGTCCGGCGCCGGCGTGCGCTTCGACGGACAGATCGCGGTGTTCGATTTGCGCCGCCAGGACAGCCCCTGTTATCACTGCCTGTTCCCGGAAAATGGCGACGTGGAGGAAATGCGTTGCGCGGTGATGGGCGTATTCGCACCGCTGGTGGGCGTAATCGGTTCCATGCAAGCGGCGGAAGCGCTGAAACTGCTGATGGGAATCGGCCGCGATCTGACCGGGCGGCTGCTGCTGCTCGATGCGCTGACGATGGAGTGGCGCAGCGTCAGGCTGAAGAAGGATTCCCAGTGCGCGGTCTGCTGCGGCGGCGACACCGCTCAGCGCGACTCGGCGGCCGCCTGCGCCACGGATCGTTAAGATTCGGTGATTAGGTAATTCGGTGATTAAGTGATTGAGTGATTAAGTGATTGAGTCAAGAAGGTACTGAATCGCCGAATCACTCAATCACTCAATCACTCCTTGCGAAACTCGACCCGCGTCCGCCCGTTGGCGGCGGAGACGTAGATCATTTCCTTGCTGGTGACTTCCTTGAGCTTCCACGCCGCCGCGAAACCGACCGGCATCAGGCTGGGCAGCGTGGAAGATTCGATCCTGGTATGCAGGTAGCCTTCGCGAACCGCCCAGTTGCCGCTCGCCGTGAAGTAATAAATCAGCCTGCCGTTCTTCACTTCGAAATTGGGCCTGTTGGGCAACAAATAGAAGGTCGGCGGGACGAGCAAACGCACCTGCCCCTGCCAATTGACCCGCCCTCCGGGTAGCAGGGTGAACTGGGTCTCGACGATCACGTCGTCCGGCGCTACTTCCCGCGAACCCCACGCGCCTACCACGACTTTCGCGTAGCGGTCGTCCGACGCACCGCAACCGGATAGCGCAAATCCTGCGCACATCAGGAAAACAATTGCCGCGATGGGCCGCGCGGTGCGCTTAAGACTGGCGCAACCGTCCATCAAACGATGCTTGGCCACTGCGCCGACCAGTGCTCGGTCGGATCGCGCCTGAAACCGCTCTTCGCGAACTGGTGCCAGCGGCCCACCACGAAAGCCAGCATCAGATTCGCCTGCGCGGTGGGATCCACACCTTCGGGGATCTCCTTCTCTGAAAGCGCAAAGCGCAATGCCTGCTTGAGCGTGGCCTCGAGCCGGTCGTGCAACTGGTTGATGCGCGCCTGCAGGCGCTCGTCCTCGTTCACCAGCGCATCGCCAATCAGCACCCGCGTCATTCCGGGGTTCTTCTTGGCGAAGCCGAGCAGCGTGGTCAGCACAGCCTCGATCTGTTTCAGGCCGCTTTTCTCTTCCGCGGCGATCTTGTTGACCAGACCGAACAGGGTCTGCTCGATGAATTCGATCAGGCCCTCGAACATCTGCGCCTTGCTGGCGAAATGCCGGTACAGCGCCGCCTCGGAGACGTCCAATCGCTTGGCCAGCGCGGCCGTGGTGATTCTCTCCGCCTTGGGATCCTCGAGCATGGCCGCGAGGGTCTGCAGGATCTGGTGCTTGCGTTCTCCCGGCTTGGTCGGCATGTTGCGGTGGGATGGCTGAGGATGAGTAAGGGAAAGGTTACCCGAACGGCCGGGAATTTAACACGGACCGGGGATCGCCGTAGCTCACAACAGGTGCAGCAACCGCGGCAGCCGCACGATGTGACGGACATTCGCGTCCACCCAGGCGGGCGCGCGGCTCGACTGATCCACCCAAACGGTCTTCATTCCCAGGCGTTTGGCGGTGCGCAGGTTCTCCAGGCTGTCCTCGACCATGATGCAGCGCGACGCCAGCAGCCGGTGGGTGCGCAGCAGTCTGCGGAATCCATGCGCGTCGGGCTTGGGCCGGAAGCGGGTGCGCTCGATCGAGAACACGTCGTCGAACAGGTCGTCCACGCCCAGCGCCGCCAGGATCGCCCGCGAGTAATGCGCCGGAGCATTTGAGAAGACGATCTTGCGTCCGGGCAGGCGCCGCAGTACCGATCGCAGTTCGCGGCGGCCCACCACCAGGTTCTCGATTTCAGGGAAGCGGTGGGTTTCGCGCAGGAAATGATGCGGGTCAATGCCGTGATGCCGAATCAGGCCCACAAGTGTGGCGCCATAACGGCGCCAGTAGAACTGGCGCAATTCGTTGGCCGCATCGGCGCCGAGATCCAGATGCTCGGCAATATAAGCGGTCATCGACCGGTCGATATGCGGAAAGATGTGCGGGCGGGCGTCGTGCAGCGTGTTATCCAGATCGAAAATCCACGTTCTGCCGCTGAAACGGGATTGCACTGCGGCTACCGGTTGCGGATCAGCGTGCCCACGCCCTGATCGGTGAGCACCTCCAGCA
>CAYNFN010000125.1:0-4832 GCA_964396485.1 uncultured Alcaligenaceae bacterium | reverse complement strand
GATGCCCGCGTTCTCCAGGGCGGGCACCCGCGCCAGCGCCTGCGTCATGTGCTGTTCGAAGTGGTCCCAGTTCTCGCCCAGAAGCTGGAACTCGAAACCTTCGGGAATGCCCTGTTCGGCCCACGGAATCGGGTCCGGTTCATAGCCGCCCATGACCAACCCACCGACTTCTTCCTTGAAATAGATCAGCCGGTCCGGATCGCGCAACGTGGGAAGATTCTTGGGAACGCCAGCGATGGTCTCCGTCACGATGTATTGATGCTGCACCGAGACCAGCGGTACGTTGACTCCGGCGAAGCGCCCGATCTGCCTGGCCCACTGTCCCGCGCAATTAACAACGATCTCGGTCTGGATCGCACCGTGTGATGTCGCCACACCGGATACGCGACCGTTGTTCAACTGAATGCCGATGACCGGGCAATCCTCGACGATGTTGACGCCGTGCATGCGCGCGCCCTTGGCGAGCGCCTGCACAATGTCGGAAGGATTTGCCTGGCCGTCGGTGGGCAGAAACGCCGCGCCTACGACATCGGAGCTGTCCATGATCGGCCACAGCGCCTTCGCTTCCACAGCGGACAGCACATGCATTTCCAACCCGAAGCTGTGGGCGGTGGTGGCCTGGCGCTTGATCTCGGTGAGCCGCTCCTGATTGCAGGCGAGGCGCAAGCCGCCATTGCGCTTCCAGCCGGTGGCCTGGCCGGTCTCCTGCTCCAGCCTTTCGTACAGCTCGACGCTGTACTTGAGAAGCTGCGTCACGTTCGCAGACGTGCGCAGTTGCCCGACCAGGCCGGCGGCATGCCACGTCGAGCCACTGGTGAGTTTAGCGCGCTCCAGCAGGACGATGTCCTTGAAGCCTGCACGCGCCAGATGGTAAGCGGTACTGCAACCGATAATGCCGCCACCGATGATGACGACCTGCGCAGCGGACGGCGCCGTGCTCATTGCGCGCCCCTCGTGAACCCGTCGTAAGCGCGCCCGAAGCGCGCCAGGTATTCGCTGGTGTAAGCCTTGTAGTCGAACTGGATTTTCGAGTGAGCCTCGGACACCATGCTCCACATCGTCTCGCGCAGCAGCGAAGCGCATTTCATCGCTGCGAATCTCCGCTCCAGCCCGGGGTCCACTTTGCCGAAGTAACGCTCCAGCACGAACTGCGCTTGATCCGCGTCGAGCTCGCTGTTGGAAACGAGTCCGCCGAGGTCGAACAGCGGACTGTTGAAGCCGGCGTAGTCCCAATCGATCAACCACAGCCGCTTGCCATCGTCGATGAAGTTGGCCGCGAGCAGATCGTTGTGGCCGAACACGATGGACACCGGCACGACTTCGCGCTCGAGCCGCTCGGCGCGCTCGATGAGCTGGGGAATCAACCCGACATGCGGGCTCGCGCACGCCTGAAGCTCGGTTGCGTAGCCGCGGATGACCTGGAACACCCAGAACATCAGGGCCGGTCCGCGCAGATAGTGGGGCACTTGTTCATGACAGCGCTTGACCAGGTCCACCACGCGTGGAAGCCGTCCGGCGTCGCGCACCAACTCGGGGGACAGCGCACGCCCTTGGATGTAGCGCAGCACCAGAGCCCCGGGTTCGGCGTAGATGACCTCGGGCGAGATGCCGGCGGCGAACGCTGCGCGGCTGGCGGCCAACTCGTTGAAGCGCATCACGCCATGAATGGGAATGTCCTCGCCCAGCCGCACAACGAACTTCTGCCCTCGGTCGGCGACCAGATAGTTCTTGTTGGTGATCCCACCCAACAGCGGTGTCGGATCAACCTTGCCCGACCAGCAAGGTAGCTGAAAGATACGGTCGAGAGGTTCTGAGTCCGGTGTCATGATTTGGCGCAGCGGCACCACGTCGTCGAATGCATGATTGAGATTCGTATAAGTGAGTGACGCGATCCGCCATTGCTGTTTTTTCCCTCACCCTCGCTCCCTCTCCTGGGCTGCGCCTCCCTCACCCTACCCTCTCCCGGAGGGAGAGGGGCCATATGTATGGCTGAGAGGGAAGACAACCCCTTCCCTCTCCGGGACAAGGGAACACTTGAAGTGGAGCAGAAGGGCTGGGGATGAGGGTAGAACTATGACGCTCGCCACTGAAACCCGTTTTCATGGTCATTGTTACCCACGCGAAAGTCGGAAGAACCATGTATCAAGGATACGTCAAGCGGTGCGCCATCCACGTGCGCGTTCCACCGCGTCCGCGAACCGAGCGTGCAGATCGTTCGCAATATCCGCGCCGGGCACGATGGTGCGCTCGGGTGCAGCCACCGGCGGGACGGACCCATCGCTGCTCAAGCCGGCGCCAAGATACGCGAGCTGCGAGATGCCCAGGCCGGTTAGATCGGCTGTCGCAGGAATAACTACGGTGCGGTTCAAGGCATTAGCGAGGAACCGGCAGAAGTAGGGATTGCGAGAGAGCCCACCGTCGATCGAGACGCTGGACGCGAGCGGCAGCCGCGCGTGCATCGCCGCCATTGCCTGCGCGCTGCGCAGAGCCACGCCTTCGAACACTGCCTGCACCAAATCCCTGGACGAAGTGTCCAGGCCCATGCCGAGCCACAGGCCCGCCGCGGTGCGGTCCCAATAGGGACAGGCGAGCCCGGATAGCGCCGGTACGAAAACGATACCGCGATCGATCGCGCTCGGCGCCTCGAACTCCTCGATCTCGGCGAACTGCGAGAACAGGCCCAGGCGTCGCGCCCAATCGAGTGCCGAACCCGCGTTGTACACGCCGCCGTCGACGGCGTAGATGGTCTGCGCTCCCAGACGCCAGGCGACCGTGGGCAACAGGCCGGAATCGGGCGCGCTGACCGGCTGTCTCCCGGTCACGGCGAGCGCGAACGCGCCGGTGCCGAAAGTGATCTTGGCCTGCCCTGCAGTGCGGCAGCAATGCCCGAACAGCGCGGCCTGTTGATCGACGATGCCGGCAACGATCGGGACGTTCACGCGCCTGGCGACGCCGAATTCGCCGACCGTGGGCCGGATCGGCGGCAGCAAATGCATGGGCACGCCGAACAACCGGCACAACTCAGAATCCCATTCGCCGGTGGCGAGATTCATCAGGCTGGTGCGCGACGCGGTGACGATATCGGTCGCATAGCGGCCGCACAGTCGGTCGAGAAAGAACGCGTCGCTGGTGCCGAGGCGCAGCTTACCGCGCTGGGCGAGCGCCGCCGCGCCGGGAACGTGGTCAAGAATCCAGCGCAACTTCGACGCCGAGAAATACGGGTCGAGCGGAAGGCCGGCGCGTTCGAGCGTGATCTGTTCCGCGCCCTCGGCTTTGAGCCGGTCGGTGACATCCTGGGTGCGGTTATCCTGCCAGACGATGGCGTTATGGACCGGCTCGCCGCTGTCGGCATCCCAGGCGATGACGGTCTCGCCCTGGTTGTCCAGGCCCGCGCCGGCGACGCCGCCGGCACTGTCGAGGCAGCGCTCGACGCTGGCCAGAAGCTCGCGCGGATCGTGCTCGACCCAGCCGGGCTGCGGATAGATCTGGCGGTGCTCGATCGAACAAAGTTGCCGGAAGGCGCCGTCAGCGCTCAGCCGATATGCTTTAGTGGCAGTCGTGCCCTGGTCGATGCCGACGACGAACGGAGACATAAATCAGTGACGAGTGACGAGTGACGAGAGGCAAGACGCCAGGGCATCAACGCTCAGCGAAGTGCTGTCGGGAGGAAGGTGTGCCAGACGCATGGACTTAGGCTTTCAGGAGAGACGGATCCATTTTCTTCGGCCGCGGAATGATCATTACAAAGGGGAAGTGTATTACTTTGTCCTTGGCGCTTTTTTTATTTACTTCGATTGCCAGCATTGATTACAATGCAATCATTGATTGCAAGAAGGGTGTATTCCATGGCCAGCATCACCATACGCAACCTCGATGAACAGACGAAAGCGCGCTTGCGCGTACGCGCAGCTCACCGCAAGCGCCCCATGGAGGAAGAAGCGCGCAATATCCTGCGCGCGGCCCTCGCCAAAGAGACGTCGACGCCGCGCAATCTCGCCGAGGCGATACGGCAGCGCTTCCAGCCTTTAGGCGGCGCAGAACTTCGTCTGCCCGTCCGCGAACCGATGCGCGAACCGCCCAAACCGGGCAAGTAAGCGAGCACGCCGGCGTCAGGGGATCGTTCTCGATACCAACGTTCTTTCGGAGTTGATGCGGCCGGCCCCCGCCGGACGCGTCGTGCGCTGGGTGACCGCCCAGCCTGCGACCAGCCTCTACACGACGAGCATCGCGCAAGCCGAAATCCTTCACGGCATTCTGCTATTACCGCCGGGCCGCCGACGTACCACCCTGCAGGCCGCTGCCGAAGCCATGTTCAACGAGGATTTCGATGGCCGGGTACTGCCCTTCGGCAGCCAGTCCGCGCTCATCTATGCGAGCATCGCAGTGGAACGCCGTCGTGCCGGGCGACCAATCTCCCAGTTCGACGCGCCGATCGCGGCAATCTCGCGATCGGCGGGTGCGGCGATTGCAACGCGCAACGTGTCGGACTATGAAGGCTGCGGCGTCAAGGTGATCAACCCTTGGGAGGCTTGATTGCGCGCGTGCTGGGCAGGACCGTGGAGATTCAAATCAGGAAAGGAAAGAGGACATTCCAGCCTTCAGTAGTGATGAAGCATCGCTTGGAAGGTTGGGTTTGCAGAGGCCGTGAGAACTCGGCGTTCTGGATTATCAAAAGTGCCACGCCTGGTCAGTCGAAATAAAACGTGGTGTGTCCCTGAATGAATACTGCATCCATTTCGGGTGCCGAGCTGGGCGCTGTTTCAATCACGAGGGATCGTCAGCGCACCCAGTTTTCGCACTGAAGCGCTTTGACCCGCTGAAAGTGCTTCTGA